>CAZQOH010000086.1:0-8384 GCA_964594355.1 uncultured Desulfobacterales bacterium | reverse complement strand
GTTTACCTCTCAATTCCTTTATCGCAAGGTCGATCCATTTTTGTTTTTCAGGATGCTCTGACATGACACACTCTTTCATAGGTTACATTTATGCCGTACGGGGTTGTTATAAAGATGAACGTCGAACAGACTGAACATTGAACATCGAACGTCCAACGTTGAACATCGAATAATGATGTCGCTTCGCTCCTCAAATTATTTTAAAATCGAATAAAAAACCGATACGAACATTCAACAGCTATTTCTTCTGTTTCTTCATCTTTTCCTCATTCATCATTCGATGTTGGACGTTCGATGTTCGATGTTCATCTTTTTAAGTAAACCTTCCACAGTCCATCCGGCGCAAAAAATAACTTAACACTTATGGGGTGTAGCCCCTAAGTTCAATCTCTGTGCCCTCTGTGTGCTCTGTAGTAAAAAACTACCTTTCACATAGTTCAACAAGTACACCATTTGTCGATTTCGGGTGCAGAAAAGCGATCTTTGCGCCTCCCGCGCCTTTTCTAGGCTTTTCGTCGATAAGTCTTATACCTTTTTCCTTTAGTTCTTTTAACGATGCTTCAATATTATCCACACGGAAAGCAACATGCTGAATCCCTTCTCCTTTCTTTTCCAAATACCTGGCAATGGGTCCATCAGGATCAATCGATTCTAGAAGCTCCACTTCGCTATCACCCACCGGAAAAAAAGCAGTTGTTACTTTTTGTTCTTCAACAGTTTCGGAACCTTCGAAGTCAAGCCCCAAAATATCTTTCCAGAATCTTTTCCCCGTTTCAATACTCTTTACAGCAACTCCAATATGATCGATTTTAAGTATTTTCATTAAACGGCCCTTTCCATTACCTTCTTGAATCCCGGAATAGAATTTATAATGGTATCGTCATCAACGCAAAAAGCGATTCTGAAATGGCCGGGGCCGCCGAAACCGCTTCCAGGAACAGCAAGTATCAATTCTTTCTGAAGAGATCGAACAAATTTAACGTCATCAGAGATGGGTGTTCTGGGAAATAGATAAAATGCACCGGAGGGTTTTATAAATTCATACCCTGAATCTGCAAGACCATTGCATATAAGGTCTCTTTTCCTTGCATATTCAGATATATCCACGCTAATGCCTTGCAAACGGGCAACGACCCGCTGTATAAGAGCAGGGGCGTTAACAAATCCAAGAAGCCTGTTGGTAACGGCCATTGCTGCTTTCAGATCATCTTTAAAGGAGGCATTTGGATTAATTGCAACAAAGCCGAGACGTTCACCGGGAATGGAGATGTCTTTGGAATATGAAGACGTAATGACACTCTCGTTGTAACAGGTAAAAATGCTCGGCACTTTGATTCCATCATAAACAATCTTGCGATATGGTTCATCAGAAATAATATATATAGTTCGGTTCAGTTTTTCCCCTTTTATTTTTAAAAGCTCACCAAGCTCATTGAGACTCTCTTCAGAGTAAATGTAACCGGTTGGGTTATTAGGGGAATTTATGAGTATGGCCTTGGTTTTTTCTGATATTGCTGCGGAAATAGCGTCAATATCTAAATTAAAATCAGGTTTTGTCGAAACAGTCTTTAAAGTTCCTCCATGATTGTCTGCGTAAGAATTGTATTCAACAAAATAAGGAGCAGGAGTAATGACCTCATCGCCTGGATCTAGTATTGCTTTAAAGATAACGTTAAGACCACCCGCCGCACCACAAGTCATTAGAACTTCTTTTTGGGTAATACCGATCTGCTGTTCTTTTGAAAGGTATTCAGCAACAGCCGCGCAAACTTGAGGATATCCTATATTTGGCATATAGCCATGATCTCCAGGACCACTTGAATCGACCGTATCTTTTAAAACCTCGTTAAATTTCTCCGGAGGCGGAAGATTTGGATTCCCTAAGCTGAAATCATACACATTTTGGGCGCCGTGTTCCTCCTTCAAGCGCGTTCCTTCTTCAAACATCTTCCGTATCCAGGACTGTTTGACTATCAAAGATTCGATCTTTTTTGCAATTGTCATATTATTCTCCTCCTGTATTTAGCTATACTTAAAACGGTCTTATTTTAGCTTTTTTGATTCTGTGTCAGAGTCATTCTATAGAAATTCTATGAAAATTCAGTGGAAATTCAATGGAAATTGAATAATAATGACAATTAACAAATAATAACCGAATTTCAACTGAATGACAGCGAAGCGAATTTCAACCGAATGACATATAGCAAATAACAAAATTCAAAAGCGAAGATTATGTTCGTTTCCAGTATATTTTATTCCACAGACTCTACAGACACAACCTCTGCAATTTCCTCTTTTAAAAGCTTTTCTATCCCGTTTTTCAGCGTCATCTGGGACATGGGACATCCGGAGCACGCACCTGTTAAGCGCACTTTTACCACTCCATCTTCCATATCGACAAGTTCCACATCACCGCCATCTGCCTGAAGCATAGGCCTGATCCTATTAATTACTTCCTGAACTTTCTCATTCATGGTAGCTCCTTTTTACTAAAAAAATCCTTTTTAAAAGCTTCAAACTCACCTTTGCATATTGCGTTTCGCATACGCTCCATTAAAGATATATAGTAATGAATATTATGTATCGTATTTAAGCGATAGGCAAGCAATTCTTTTGCAATATAAAGGTGTCGCAAGTAGGCTCTGGAATAATTTTGGCAGGTATAACAAGTACAATCGGGATCTATTGGTTCTTTATCAAGTTTGTAACGTGAATTACAGATGTTTACCGTTCCGTATTTTGTAAACATTTGGCCATTTCTGGCGTTTCTGGTGGGAAGGACGCAGTCGAACATGTCCGTGCCAATATTGACAAGCTCTACAAGATCCTCGGGAGTTCCAGTGCCCATAACATATTTCGGTTTGGAATCCGGCAGTATATCGAGTGTAAAATCGGCAATTTCAAACATGATATCCTTTGGTTCTCCAACACTTAAACCGCCAATTGCATAGCCGCTGAAGCCGACATCCACCAGAGCATCAGCTGATATTTTACGAAGATCCTTGAACATGCCACCCTGTACAATACCGAACAATCCATTGTTTCCATTTCCCCAAGTCTTTTTGCATCTTTTTGCCCAGCGTGTGGTAAGTTCCATGGCATCTTTTGTTTCTTCTCTGTTCGAAGGATATTTTATGCATTCGTCAAGACACATTATAATGTCAGAGCCAAGACATATCTGTATTTCAACTACATTTTCAGGGGTCAACATATGCCTTGACCCGTCAATATGGGACTGAAATATAACACCCTCTTCGCTTATTTTTGAAAGCTTTGCAAGTGAAAAGACCTGAAATCCACCGCTATCGGTCAAAATCGGTTTGTTCCAATTCATAAACTCGTGGAGCCCGGAGAATTGATTTATCACTTCACAGCCGGGTCTCAAATATAAATGATAGGTATTTCCAAGGATTATCTGGGTTCTTGATTCTAAAAGCTCCTCTGGTGATAATGATTTCACGGAGCCAAGGGTTCCAACCGGCATAAAAACCGGAGTCTCTATGGTACCATGCAGTGTATGCAAGAGCCCTGCTCTTGCTCGTGTATTTTTCGATTCTGCAACTACTTCAAAATTAAACATAAACCGACCGTAATAGTTCAGTTATTTTAGACAGGATAACAGGATTAACTGGATTTATATCATGTATATCCTGTTATCCTGTCTAATATTTTTCTTATGGTGAGCTATTGCAAATGCACTATCCGATAAACATCGCATCACCGTAACTGTAAAATCTGTATCCTTTATTTATAGCTTCCTTGTAGGCTTCTAGGATCTTATTACGTCCTGCGAATGCGGATACTAGCATAAGAAGTGTCGATTTAGGAAGATGAAAATTTGTGATCATTGCATCTATAACTTTAAATCTGTATCCAGGATAAATAAAAAGATCGCAGTTGCCGGTGCCGGAAGAAACCTTTCCGCTTATATCCGATGCATACTCCAGCGTGCGTACACATGTCGTTCCAACGGCTATAATCCGATTGTTTTCTTCTTTTGTACGGTTTATAGTGTCCGCAACATCTTTGGAGATGGAGAATCGTTCTGAATGCATACTGTGGTTTCTTATATCAGAAACCCTTACCGGAAGAAATGAACCGTATCCCACATGCAAGGTAACTTCAACTATCTTTACACCTTTTGATTTTAATTTTTCGATAAGCTCTTCTGAAAAGTGAAGGCCTGCCGTAGGGGCCGCAACAGCTCCCCTTTGCGATGCATACACTGTCTGGTAAGATGTTCTGTCGTTACATATATTATTGTCTGATCCCCGTTTTATATATGGAGGGAGTGGCACCTTTCCTATACTGTAAAGGAGGCTTTCAAAATTATCGTTATATGAAAATCTTACTTCATAGATTCCGTCTCGAAAGTGAAGAACTTCAGCTTGTAATCCCTTATCAAAAAAAATTAATGATCCATTTTTTGGGCGTTTTGAAGCTTTTATAATACACTTGCTTGTAAATGTGACATGATCTTTCTTTTTCGAAAAATCATCAGTATAGTTTAGAATAAGAACCTCTGTTTTTCCCCCGGTATCCTTGTTGCCGATCAGACGCCCTGGGATAACTTCAGTGTTATTTACAACCAGCAAATCCGATGGAAAGAGAAGATCAAGAAGTTCATAAAACCGATGGTGCGACAGTGCGTCTGTCTCACGGTGAAGAAAGAGGAGCCTGGAATGGTCCCTCTGATCTACCGGCTTTTGTGCAATAAGTTCATCGGAAAGATCGTAGTTGTAATCTTTAAGCGAAAACACGATCCTTACCTTTTCCCCAGGTAAACCATGAAGAGACCGATAATCATTAACACGAAGCCAAATCTTCGCAAAGCGCTGTCAGGCATCTCAAAAATTTTTTGCACCCATATTTTCATCTTCTCGGGAATTACAAAATATGGAAGTCCTTCCAAGATCATTACCATTCCAATCACACAAAGAAAAAATTTCATGATATCTTTATTCCGGGTTATATTGTTTTAATTTTCAAACGGATTATGGTGTTTATTTATAATCTTTCGGGACATGATTTGTCAAAACAAAATGGCTTGACTACAAGGCAATGTCAAAGTAGATTCGTAATAGTTCACCGTTGGAAAAATATTTGACAGGATAACAGGATAGACACGATATAAATCCAGTCAATCCTGTTTATCCTGTCTAAAATAACTGAACTATTATGAATTTGTAAAAGGTAAAAAATGGAATTTGAAGCAGTGATCGGGCTTGAAGTTCATGCCCAGTTGAAAACAAAAACAAAGATATTTTGCAGCTGTTCAGCTTCATTCGGGGCTCCTCCCAACACCCATGCATGCCCTGTTTGTTTGGGTATGCCCGGAGTGCTTCCCGTTCTTAATGAAAAAGTTGTTGAATTTACAACTCGTATGGCTTTGGCAACAAACTGTGACATTAACCGGCAAAGCAGATTTGCACGCAAAAACTATTTTTATCCGGATCTTCCAAAAGGGTATCAAATTTCACAATACGAACTTCCCATTGCCCATAATGGACACATTGATATTGAAACAGACGGCAGTATAAAAAGGATTGGTATAACAAGGATACATATGGAAGAGGACGCAGGTAAACTGACCCATGATCAGAGTCGATCTTTTTCCATGGTTGATTTCAACAGAACGGGTGTACCCCTTATCGAGATTGTTAGCGAGCCGGATATCAGATCTCCTGAAGAGGCAGGGGCTTATCTTCGAAAACTAAGGTCAATTGTCCGCTATATAGATATCTGCGATGGAAATATGGAAGAGGGAAGTTTCAGGTGTGATGCGAACGTGTCTATAAGACTGAAAGAGGCTGAAACCCTTGGAACCCGCGCAGAGCTTAAAAACCTGAATTCCTTTAAAAACGTTGAAAAATCACTCCATTTTGAGATCGAAAGACAGAAAGATATTATATTGGAAGAGGGTAGGGTGATCCAGGAAACACGATTGTGGGATCCTGATAAAAATAGAACCACTTCCATGCGAGAAAAAGAAGAGGCTCATGATTACCGCTATTTTCCTGATCCTGATCTGTTACCCCTTGTGATCGATGATGACTGGATCGAGACAATAAAAAAAGCCCTCCCTGAACTTCCGGATGAAAAAAAGAATCGTTTTATAAAGGAATACAAACTTCCTGTATACGACGCCGACGTGCTGACAACAAGCCGCGAACTGGCAGACTATTTTGAAAATTGCGTAAAAGAGTTCCCCAATCCTAAACAGGTAAGCAACTGGGTTATGGGTTCACTTCTGGGACTTTTAAACACCGAAGGAAAAATAATAGAACAGTCCCCAATTTCTCCCATAAACCTTGCCCGGCTCCTTAAACTCATGGATGAGGGAGTGATAAGCGGCAAGATTGCAAAGACCGTATTTGAAGAAATGGCTCAATCCGGCAAACCACCAAAAGAGATTGTTGAAGAAAAAGGTCTTGTTCAGGTTTCAGACACATCTGCAATTGATGAAGTTGTTTCAAAGGTGCTTTTGCGCTGTCCGGAAGAGGTTGAAAAATATAAAAACGGAAAGACCAAACTCTTTGGTTTTTTCGTGGGTCAGGTGATGAAAGAGACAAGGGGGAAGGCGAACCCGAAAATTGTAAATAAGGTGCTAAAGGACAAGCTTGGTAGTTAATTTACCACGGAGATCACAGAGGGCAGTAATCGATCACTGATCACCGATCACCAAACACTGGATCCCTGTGGTAAAAATAAAATTAGCTGGAGGTATTTTTTTGAAAAAATCATTTTATACAAAAGGCATGCTTTTTATTTTGTGCTTTGCGTTATTTGCTTTGATTATAGGAAATTCGGATATTGCTGCTTCGGAACCGAAGCGTGTTGCAATTGTACCCTTTAAAATAAATGCTGAAAAGGATCTTACGTTTTTAAAAGACGGCATTGTTGACATGCTTGAATCCCGACTATCCTGGGATGACAAGGTGACAGTCATAAGCAGAGAAGAGACGAAAAAAGCGCTGGAATCTGTTGAAGGACCTTTAAATGAAACAAAAGTCCGTGAAATCGGTGCCAAACTTGATGCGGATCATGTTCTTTTTGGCAGTCTTACCGTGTTTGGAAACAGCATGAGCATAGATGCAAAATTGATAAACGTTTCAGGAATCAAGCCACCGCTTACTTTTTTTAGCCAGGGCCAGAGTATGGATGAGGTAATACCCAAAATCAACCTTTTTGCTACAGATATAAATGAAAAGGTGTTTGGCCGTGTTTTACACGTAAAGACAACCACGGCTCAGCCAAAGGAGACACAGCGTGATATACAGGCTCACCCGGAAAAACTAATGCAAAATGGTTTTACCGGCGAAAATCAAACAGCTATGACAAAAACGGCTTTACCCAAAGGGAACAAAAAACTATCTAAAGAATTCTGGAAGAGCAGAAACTTTAAACATCTCATAAATGGCCTGGCACTCGGTGACGTAGATGGAGATGGTAAAATTGAAACCGTTATTGCGACTCCTCATGAAATTCATATTTACAAGTCTGAAAACAACCGATTTTTTAAAGCCAAAGAGATCGTAAAAGACCGGTATAAATATTTCATCGGTCTTGATATTGCGGATATAAACAAAAATGGTTATCCTGAAATTTTTGTAACCAGTCTTAATGCTAATCGAAATGGTGTTAATTCATTTGTTCTCGAGTACAATGGACAAGAGTATAATAGAATCGTTAAGAAGAGTTATTTGTACTATAGAGTAGTTAAACTTCCTCTACGGGACAAAGTTTTGCTTGGTCAAAAACAAAAGACAGGCGGTCCTGATCCTTTTTCAAGCAATATTTTTGAGATGATCTGGCGCGATTCCGGATATGAACCTGAAACACAGATCATACGGCGAAACCGTGCCAATTTGATGGGTTTTACCCTGGGAGATGTGATGAACAACGACCAGGAAACCGCTGTGGCCTATAACAAAAGCGATAATATTCAAATTATGAACCAATCTGGCCATGTGATATCCAGAGGGAGTGAAAAATACGGAGGGAGCACACTCTATTTCGATATGCCCAAATCAGAACCCGGTGAGATGGAAAACCGGTTTTATCTTCCCATGCGCATTCTGATTAAAGATCTTGACGGGGATGCGAAATATGAGGTCATCGTCGTCAAGAACCATGAGTTAACAGGCAAGCTGCTTGAGCAGTTCAGAAAGTATACCGGTACTCAAATCGAGTCGCTTTCCTGGGATGGAATCGGTCTGGTTTCAAACTGGAAAACACGCAAGACTTCAGGCCACATTCGAGATTATGCATTCGGGGATTTTGACAATGACGGACAAGATGAATTAATCGCTGCCGTTATCATAAAAGAAGGGACTCTGGTGGGAACTAGCCCCCAAAGTACAATTATTGCGTATGATATCGTC
>CAZQOH010000085.1:0-8429 GCA_964594355.1 uncultured Desulfobacterales bacterium | reverse complement strand
ATATTCAAGCGGGAAATAATTCTGAGGACTTTTGTTTTGCCTTCTGATAGTCGACCTTCAGAAACCTTTTTACTCACTTTATAGCTGAAGGTAGCAGCAACTGGACGGTGTGTTAAACTTTTGCGATAAATCTCTATTGTTTTATCAACCATCTGTTCTTGAGTGAAATATTTTTCTACCTGTTCACAACCTGCGGCGCCAAGTTTTTTCCCTTGCTCTGGATTTGCCAGCAAATAATTTATAGCTTGTGCAAGGCCCTCCCTATCATTGGGCGGTACCACCAGGCCGGTTTTTTGATGCTGATTTACAAAGGAAGTTCCGGTGCCAAGTTCAGTGCTTACAACCGGTTTTTTACATGCCATAGCCTCTAATTGTACTATTCCAAAAGCTTCGCTACGCAATATGGAAGGGAGAACAAAAACTTCACATGCATGAAGATGATGGACTACTTCTTCATCGGATAGCTCACCGAGAATAATAACTTTCTCTTCCAGCTTCTCTGAAATTATTTGCCTACTTAAATCTTCCTCTAAAGGGCCTGAACCTATGATTAATAATTTGCCATTTACTTTGTTCATTGCTTCAATCAATACATGAAGTCCTTTATAATACCTGAAGCGCCCAACAAAAAGAATCACAGAGGATCCATAAATGCGACGTAATGTTTCAACTTCTTTGGTGTTTTCCGATACCGATGTGAATCTATGCAAATTAATACCAAAAGGGATTGTCTCACACTTGTAAAGGAACTTTGAAAGCACAATTGATGAATGCATATAGTTTGGAGAAGAAACAATAATGGTGCTCGCTTTTTCTATAAATCTTAGCAATAAAGGAGAATATAATTTTCCCATTTTCTCCTGTCTGACAATATCGCTGTGATAAGTTACTACAACCTCTTTTTCCAGTCCGGAAAACAAATATGAAATTTCAGCAGTGGGATTTGGAAAGTGGAAATGGAGAATGTCTGCATCTTTCCCCAATCTTCTCAACCAAAAAGAAAAAGTCATATTCAAGGGGGCTGAAGCAAATCTTCCTATTTGTGGCACTTTTGTAACAGATATCCCATTAATATTTTCTCTTTCCGCTTTAGCCCTGGTATTCGACACAAGCACTTCTATCTCAATACCTCGCTGTTTCAGCCCGTTTGATAGCAGGTTCATGTGGCCTTCTATTCCTCCCCTTACAGGGGGATAGTAGTCCTTATAAACTTGTAGAACCTTCAATTTGAAACCACCTTTTCAAAAACCCGGATGGTATCAGCAGCACACCGTTCCCATGAAAACTTCTTCATTCTCTTAAAGCCTTTTTCTATCAAGCGTTCTCTGAGCTTTTCATTTGTCACTATTTCACTCATCACTTCCGCCAAAGCATTTACATTATACGGATCTACAAAAAGAGCTGCATCTCCAGCCACCTCTGGCATGGATGAAATATTGGAGGTAATTACGGGTGTACCGCAAGACATGGCTTCTAAGATAGGAAAGCCAAAGCCCTCATATAGGGAAGGAAAAAGTAGACATATGGCGTTTGTATAGTAAGATAATAATTGATCATGATCTACATATCCTGTTATATGTACACTATTGTACAGAGAATGCCTTTTTAACATCTTAAGAAACGCTTTATTCTTCCATCCTTTTCCTCCAGCTATAACTAAATGTATCCCGTGACGCTCTGGTTTTATTAATTCAAATGCCTTGAGAATGCGTTCAAAATTTTTTCTGGGATCAAGTGTGCCAACAAAGAGAAAGAATTTCTCAGGAAGAGCTGTCTTTGCGATGCTGTTATGAGCAACGCTTCTTGACAAAAGTGGTATCCCAAGATGAATCGTATTTATCCTATTTAAATCAACTCTGTATAACTTGTGAATATCGTCTGCGGTAGATCGAGAATCGGTTATAATACAGTCAGCACGTAGCAAAGACCATCTCATTAGCAGCCGTTCCACCAGTAAGTTAGGTAAAGCCATTGTATTGGGAAAGAGACGGTGAACAATATCATGTACGGTTAGCACAGTTTTTATTTTTGGCGATAAAAGAACAGGCAGGTGATGACGGGGACTCCAAAAAAGATCTATTGTTAGCTTCGATGCAAGCACTGGTGCGCGACACTGCATCCAGAATGTGCTTAATAATTTTTTTTTACACTTCCCTTCGATCTTCACCCATTTCGTATTGTTGAGGTTATAATTGATCGGTCCGTTTGATATAAGGTAGTAGTTGTTAATCTGATCAATTCGCTGGAGGGTATCGAGAATATGTTCCAAGTAGACACCGATACCGGTTAAGCGATAAGTCAGCGGGCGAGCGTCAACACCAATTTTCATCTCGAGTTATTTTCTATGTCAATAGGATTCAGTTATGCCAATACGTTTTGGTAAACCTTGAAAGTCTTTTCAGCACAGGCTTTCCAGGTGAATTGAGCAGCCCGTTGTAAACCCATTCTATTCATTTGCTGATGCCTTTCCTGGTCATCCAGTAATGATTCCAGGGTTTGAGCCAATAACTCAATATCCTCTGGATCAATAAACGTGCCGGCGTTTCCTACTACTTCAGGCAAAGATGTACGATTGGATATAACTACAGGCACCCCACTTGCCATGGCTTCCAAAACGGGAAGACCAAAACCTTCATAAAGAGACGGGTATACGAAAAGCCAAGCGCCAGCATAGATGAATGGAAGTTTATCGTCTGAAATATAGCCCAAAACCCTTATCTTCCCGCTACGTATCAAGGCTTCTAAACGCATAGAAATGGCCCGCTCTTTCCAGCCACTCATGCCCACCACAACAAGTGGAAACCTAGTTTTCAAAGAATCTGGTAATAACTCGTATGCTTGGAGCAAAGTTAAAAGATTCTTGCGTGGTTCCAACGTTCCTACCGAAAGAATGTAGCATTTCGGCTCGAGATCAAATTCCTTCAGTTCCTGTGTAAGTATTTGATCATCCCATGGTTTGAACTCTTGCCGTATCCCCAGATGTACCACGGTAATCATTTTTTCCGGTATGCAAAACAGAGAAATGAGTTCGTCTCTGGTAAACTGCGAATCAACAATAATGTGTCTGGCCTGGTGTAATGTTTGTTGTAGCCCTTCGGATAACCACTCAAGGCGCTCGACAGGATGCGTTTCCGGATATCGCACATGTGACAAATCATGAACCGTAACAACGATGGGTCCACTAAAAGGACCCGCCACATAGTTTGTTGCATGAAAAAGATCTGGTTGGTATCTTATATCCCCAATTTTTAAAACTTGACTCCCGATCCACTCCTTTAAAGATTTTGGTATAAATCTTAACATTGCATTCTTTAACAATCTATGACGTATATCATTAGAAGGAAAAGCAGACGTCTTGAGGCGTTTGCTCCAATGTGTTCTATAGTAGAAAACGATTTCTGGTGCTTCTGATAGTCCCTCCAGAGCTGATGCAAGCTCAAATGTATACCTCCCAACCCCCGTTTTCTGTGTCAACAAAGGAATACCATCCATTCCTATACGCATTCGGTCTATCTCCCAATAATTAGCCGCGAGTCAAGGTATGGGGCCATTCTATCCCGGTTATTCCCTGTCAGAGGATTACTCAAACTGGTTGTATGTCCAAAACTCTGCGCTTCCGCATAACTGGTCCCTTTCTGCTTCTTTGAGATCTTCTCGAACCATGAGTTTTACCAGCCCATCAAAAGACACGGTAAGTTCCAATCCCAATATTGAACGAGCTTTCGTAGGATGCCAAAGAGAAAATCCAACGTTCCCAAGCAATGGTTACCCCAACCTCCTGAAAGCATTTCTCCACGAACCCTCTTGCTGAGTGAGACGTCAGTCGCTATGACAGAATCGAAGGGCTTATCTTGCTGCAACATAAGCCACATAGCCTTTACATGGTCTCCTGCGTAGCCCCAATCCTTTTGCATCCACATTGTCCAGATACAGCTTTTCTTAAAGGCCTAGTTTGATGTGTACGACCGCTCTTATAATCTTTCGGGTCACAAAGGTCTCGCCCCTTACGGGAGACTCATGGTTAAAAAGCATCTCGTTGCAGGCAAACATATTATAAGCTTCACATTAGTTGACCGGGATCCAGTACGTATAGAGCTTGACTGCCGCATAAGGGCTGCGTGGTCTCGCACTGTGGAATCTCCTGAACCTTTCCATAAAGCTCGCTCGTAGAGACCTGGTGGAATCGGATCTTGTCCTCGAGCTTTAGGATTCTAATGGCTTCAAGAAAAAGAAGTCTCCTAAGTACATCGGCATTTGCCGTATACTCTGGTGTTTTAAAAGAGACCTCAATATGGCTCTGGGTAGCAAGATTATGAATTTCATTAGGATTGGTTCCTTGTATTATACGTATAAGGTTGGTGGCATCTGTCAAATCGCTATAATGTATAAAATATCGAACATTTTTTTCACGAATATCTCTGCAGAGATAGTATACTCCGCTGAACCATGAACGTCGTTTTATAGCGTGAACAAAATACCCCTTATTCAGCAAAATTCGGCCAGATATGCACCACCCTGGCCGGTTATACTTGTAATCAGCTCAATTAATGTCCCCAATATGGGACTAAAGTATAAGCAGGCGAAAGGCTGAACTCTGTGCAACAGATCGCATATACGCCGTACCACTATAGTGATTTAAAAAAGCATTGCAAATGTTACGAATATAGAGCCAAAATACCACATAACTTATCTTGTGAACTCTGACGAAAAGCTCTCTGGTTTATCAATGTAAAATATAATCCTCGAATAATAATTGAAAGATAGTAAATTGTAAATTGAGATGTTTTGTCCTTCTTTATTTAAATCAAAATTACTCCAATCTTCAAATGAGTAGTCAACCATCCTCGGAAGCAAAAAGGGCTTAATACGTAGGGGCAAGAAACCTATGGAACAAGCAATTTCATTTATTTCATCTATAACAAGGGGCTTTCAATCCAATTATAATCATGTGATTTATGTTTTTGAATGAATTCCTTTGTCTTTTCTGATTCTTGATGTTTAGCGCCAGGCTCAACAAATATCGCCATTCCACCTGGTGCAAGAGCGCGAAACACCTCCAATAAGATCGTGTAAAGATCAATCATATGATGCAAGCTATCAAAACAAATGACATTTCCGAAGTAATTATCAAGAGCAAATTTTAACTCATGCCCATCAGAAACTACCGCTTTAAGACATTAAGGATAAAGCCGTTTATCTACCTGAATTCGCTTCCGAACCAAACATAAAATGCTGGGTTCAATTATGCCTTTCCCTTAAAATTAAATCATTCCCTACATGATGGTCAAGGGAACAAACTCAATAAAAAAGTGAAAAATTGGTTTGTGATCTAAAATTAAAACGCAAAGCCCAGGGCCTAAAAAGCAACCATCCCCGACAGGCCACTAAGGAAAGCAAGAGTGCCTTTTCCGAAACTGCGATTTATAGGAACAGGACAAGCGCATATCTGGTGTACTGATGTAAAACTGCCAATTTAAGCGCTCTCCGGCTTTTCCAACCTCAACCTTCAAACCTCTTCTTCAAACCCAATTGTACTCTCAATAATGTAGTTTGGCCTATTTTTTACGTCATGATGTATTCTTCCTATATATATACCCAAGACCCCTATTGTGAACAGGATTGTTCCACCAAGGAAAAGCATGGTTGCCATAATGGCCGGCCATCCGGGCAGATGCATTCCCAGGAAAAACCTTGTAATAATAATGTAGACTAAATAAACAAAAGCACCAAATGACACTATAAATCCCATGAAGAGTGCAAAGTAAAGAGGCAGCGAAGAAAAAGAAGTCAATCCTCGAATAAACTCCTTTGCTGGGTTAATGCTCCTCCAAAGAGAAAAGTGGGTTTCTCCCGCGAATCTTGGCTCACGTTCGTAGAATACTTGCACTTGTTTGAAACCAATCCACCGCGACAGCCCTCTCATAAACGGATCATGTTCTTTGAGTTTCAGCACCTCATCTATCGCACGGCGGCTCAACAACTTGAAATCCCCTGTATTTTCCGGTAGATCAATATCGGACATAAAATTGATAATCCTATATGCCTTCTTGGTCAGCCACATCCTAAGGACATTTTCGCCTTTTCTCTTGGTTCTTGTAGTATTTACCACCTCAGCGCCTTCTTTCCACTTCTGCAAAAGCGTTGGAATGAGTTCAGGGGAATCCTGTAAATCAGTATCCATATAGATGACTGCATCCCCCTTAGCATGTTTCATGCCCGCGAGCACACAAGGTGCTCCGCCGAAACGGCGCGACATATTGATGATTTTGATATGTTTATCCCTCTTTTCATGCTCCAATAAGATTTCCAGCGATTTATCCGTGGAGTCGTCGTTCACAAATATCAGCTCATAATCGACATTGAGCGGCGTTAACGTCTTGGTGACCCTATGTATGAGTTCATCCAGAACATCTTCCTCGTTTCTGAATGAAAAAACGACTGACAGCAACATTTTACAGATTCCTCCTTGAAAGTTTTAAAATATTTCTCAATGATATCCCTTCCTGCACAAGCAAGACAATACCGCCGACTATAAAAGGAACAAACAAAATGATATGCAAGACTAAGGCAAAGCTCAGGGCGTTTATCTTTGAGATATGAAACAGGGACAAACTTTGTATTGTTAGAAACTCAAAGGTGCCGATGGAACCGGGCGACGTCGGTATGAATATGCCAAAGTTTAATATAGAAACGATGAATATACAATTTGCGTAACTCAAATCAAATGAAAAGGCCTTAGACAGGTTCCATACCAGCAATGCCTCGAAGCACCACATCAATAAAGACAGCGCCGAGATGCATAATATCTTGTCGAAATTGGTTAATAGATCAGAATGGTCCGAAAAATATTGGAGAAATTCGGAAACTTTTTTTATTTTCAGGGTACGAGCAAAACTTTTATTATATTTTATGATTAAGAATGTGACAAATAGTATTGCTATAAACAAAGCTAATAATATGATGACTAATTCTTTCACCCATTCTGAAACTAATACGAATTTTAACGATAGTAAAAATAAAATCAATAAGACGGTACCTTCGTACAATTTCTCCGTATAAATCGAAATGATTATCTTCGCGCTGGATAATCATGTCTTTAGATTAAGTATGAATATTCTTAATATCTCTCCTAACTTGAATGGAATCAAATTGTTGAAGCCCAATCCGATTAAAAATGGAGAGATCGTATCGCTTTTTTTTACTTTGTCGTCGATTGATTTTACAATAAATGCCCATTTATACCGCTTAAGAAACGAATCCAGAATAAAGAAAGAGCAGCTTATAACGACGAAAAGCTTGTTTGTTTTACTGATTATGTGCAATAATTTTTGAAAATTGATGTCTTTTAAAGAGATATACAAAAATAAGGCGCCGATTACTAATCCGATGATTCGCTTTATGGGCACGTGCAAAGCTTCCATAACCTTTCAAGAAAAGCTACATTTTCATGATTCGCTGTTATCCGGCGTTCCTATGAGCAATCGCGGTTAGAGAGAGTTCAGGAGTTTGCAAAGGTCAAGAATTCTCTGTTCCTCTAGGTCCGGATAGTTGCCGATGTAATATCCGTAAAAATGGATATGTTCTATTTCTGGATACTTTTCATATTCTCTTTCGGGTACAATTCCTCTTAAATATGGTTGTCTGAGCTGGTTGCCCCCCCCGGAACTTCCACGACGGAATTCGACACCGGCTTTTCGCATGGCCTCCTCAACTCTGTCACGAAATTCAGAGTTTGGCTCCTTAATCACAAGGTTAAAAGCATAATTGCAGCTTCCCTCCAGATTGAAATCGGTCATGTATTTGTTCGAGTTAAGGTTTTCCAAGAAAAGTTCGAAATTCTTTTTGCGTTTGACATTGTTCTCATCCAGACGCTTGAGCTGGCTTCTGCCGAACACAGCTCCTATTTCCGTATTGCGCACGTTATACGCAGGATATGCAAAGATAAAATCAGGTGAGAGATCAGGATGCTCATCAATGTATTTTTGTTTAATGTTGTCACTGGTTGATTCTCGCACCATGCCATGTGAACGCAACATGCGAATTGTTTCATAGATGGCCTCATTGTTGGTGCAAACCATTCCCCCCTCGACAGTGCTCATATGGTGGGCATAATAGAAGGAAAAATTCGAGATCAAGCCAAATGACCCCAATTTCTTTTTTTTGAACGTTGCCCCATGGGATTCACAGACGTCTTCAATAAGTGGAACATTTTTCTCTTCCAGTGTTTTGAGCAAACGATCAGTAAGGCCGTTAAAGCCCTGCACATGGGTTATAAATACTGCTTTGGTTTTTTTAGAAAGTCTTGCGATGATCTGCTCATCATCCATACAGAGATTTCTGGGATTGATATCAACGAAAACGGGGGTAAAGCCATTCTGAATCACGGAAGCTATATCAGAAACCCAGGTAAGCGGCGGAACAATAATTTC
>CAZQOH010000084.1:0-8480 GCA_964594355.1 uncultured Desulfobacterales bacterium | reverse complement strand
GGTTAGGCAAATTAACATTTAATCTAACTTAAGCATGACAAAATTCACATTCACTTTAGTGGTATAAAACGATATAATACAGATACTAAAGGCTTAATGAAAGTCACTCGCATAATCACTTGCAATGGCTTGAAATTGTAAATGATTGGTGCGAGTGTGGGCGATATCGCATAGTATGAACTTACGAACCGCCTGCCAAGTGCACTTTCTTTGAGTATTTCATCCCTGAATTTTGAGAGGTAAAAAACTTCATAGGAATTAGGAGTACAAGTTGCCATCGCGATAAAGCAGCCTTCTTTTGGTGCAGGAGGAGGGGCATTAGGGTCTCTGGTGCCAACGATCTCTGGCATGCCTTCTGCTGTTTTGAGGGGGTGCCCAGATACTACCTCTCGTAATAGCCACTCCGCAAATTGTAGCGTATCACTATTGCTGAACTGAAGACTTGTAGATTTAACGTTACTAGCGATATCTATAACTCCACCTCCGCTTGCTGTGGCTTTAACACCTGCAAAGCCCCCGGAGCCTGGAGGCCCAGTTTGAATCCCACCGAAAGATTCGTATGGGACACTTTGAGGCATTCTCGCTGTAATATTCCACAGGATTCGGTTGGTGGTAAAATAGACTTCTTCGTCTATCCACCCTGTAGCTTCTACATAACCTGTGTCTGGCGGTTTTTTCACCTTGCACTTCCAAACAAGCTTCTCGCCGATGAACATGGTATTTTGCAAATCATCCTCCCAACCCATTTCTTTACCCTCCTTTCAATTTTCTGGCATTTTGCCTAACTAGTGAGTGAGCGGAATTATTTCCTGTCGAATAAGAAAATACGGAATTTTTTCTGGACGAACGGGAAAATACGGAAAAAATTCTGCCCGAATGAAAAACACGGAACTATTATGTCAGCCTTTGTTTTTTATGAATAGGATATTTCATAAGGCATGTTTTAATCCTGATGAACACCCCAATCCCTTCTATGGTCCTAAACCGCAAAGTGATTCAATAAGTGTAAATTATGTCTATCAACACTATCATTTGAAACTAAAGGCGTCAAGCGGGCAAAAGTATTCGCTAACAAGGTACAGAAAATAATTTACTGTAGGCAAGTTGCTTTAAAACCAATCTTTATGAAAACAAAGAAACTGGCTATTTACTTCTCTCCAGCGAATTAAGGCGATGTGCTTGATATCTAATACATTTTTCCATTCAATCCGGTGATTGGTTGAATATAACTAAAATCGTATAAAACTCAATGTGTTAGATCTAACCAACTTGAGTAAAGGGAATACCCAGTACAAAGAATTGCTAATATCCTCCAACCTATATGCCCTCTTCTTTACGGGAGAAAGAGAGGCTCGTCTCTTATTGCTGAAAGGCATTCATCTAAGGATAATTCGATGTAGATCTCGCACCATTTCCCTGTGTGCCTCATGTATGAAAGATTAAAGCGCCCATTGCCAACATATTCCAGACGAGCAAATTTGGCCTCAAAATATGGTGAAATGGCATTTGGGCCGGGGCAGGCATACTTGGAGCAGATGTATAAATAATTGCCATACCATTTCGAATAAATGTCAACGATATAGTTAAAACTTACGTTCTCAAGAGGAGGTTTGATGTGTCTTGGCTTTAAAACCTTATCAATGAGATTGTTCGCCTTTATTGTAACATCTACCTTAACGACATTTGAAAGTTTGAGCTTGGCTTGCTTTGGGGATCTGGAGACCCACATCTTTCTGCTTTTTGCCATGGTGCCTCATCTCAATGATAAAACTGTAATTTTAGAATTGCCCTGACAGCAAAAAAATTCACTGACGGTTGATATAATCGGTAACAAAGAGAAATGGTAAAATATTTCATTTTACAAATATCTTTTTACAATATCACGGTTTCCAGCCATCCATGTAGCACGAATTAGTGTGGAGGATTATGATCATCAAAGACTGTAATATTGATTATCTTTTGCATGGCATCGCTCCAATCTATAAAATATATTCAAATATCAGACCTCGTAATTTACTTTGAAAATAGCTCTTTTTTTTGGACACTATTTGGTGAGATGAAAATTTCTCTTCACATGGGTTTCAGGTTTCAGGCCGGCTTTTGCGTTTTTCTCCTGACACCTGACACCTGGACATCTGTGTCCAATTTTCATGCAATTCCACGACATTTAAAGGTTCACAGTATTTTTTTCAAGCTGAACGACGAGGTCTGAATATATCAAAAGAGCATAAAAACTTCAATTCATAAAACGAAAATTCGTTTTTGATGACCTCCAGCATCATGCTTGAGGAATTGGAGAAATCGGATCGATATCTCTGAATCTGACTTTGATATCAGTAATAATCTTTTTATGTCTACTCATCGATTAATCCTTTTCAATGGTTATATAGTTTCTTATTTTCGAGCCTAACTTACGCTTCACCAGCCGGGAAAGCCAACTGGGCCTGCGCAAAAGCAATTTTGATGATGCCTTGGGCAAAAACGAAAAACGCCGTTGCTTTCCCGGACGGTGTGAAAGCGATGGTTATAATTCACGAAATTCATAGATCATTTCAATCCCAAGGAAGCTTTGGAAGCCCATTGAGCGCTTTAGCAAATCTACCTGGATTAAACGGTTCTTTTTTCTTCATGACATCAAATATCTCTGAAGAAACAACACACCCAATAAGTTCCTTGGCTTCCACTTCAGAATATCCCTCCGATATCAACCTATCAAAAGTTTGACGGGTCTCAGGTGGGTCATTTTCCTGAAGTTGATTGTCGACAACCTCTAAAATTGCTGATTTTAAAGGATTTTCTTCCATATTTTCTTTCATCCAAAATTATAACAGGTATTAGTGGGAAGCCCGTATATCCAATAGGCAGGAATCCCGATAGTACCATAATGCGGGAATCCCGATAGCAACCTATTGCGGGACTGGTTTTAACCTGCATTTCTCATAAAGAATTTGTCAGAGTTTTTATAAAGTACAAAACATGTTGAAATAAAAATATATTCGAGCAAATTTACGGTATAAAACAAATAAACACTGTGTTTTATGGTTTTTAAGACAAATTCTTTCCCATTCGGCGTGTCTGAGCATCACAGGAACTGTGTTATTCAGCCTTTGCAGTAAATTATTACAGCTTCAGACTGAAATGCCTTGTTCCTGAGCCGCTCAAACCCGTGAGAAAAGCGGGTTAATAGTTTTATTAAGATATATTTTTAAAGCTGCACAGAAAATTGTGCACTTGTGCACTGATTATTGTGTATTTTATGGACTTCCCAAACTGCCGGAGCCGTCTATTTTACAAACATGAAATCAATCGGTTGGAAATCTGGCACATAAATTGCTCATGTTTGGGTCGGTAAAGGTATGCTATTTTAAGAAATCCTTTGAAAGAGCATAATGAAACAAAAAACATATGATGTCAATACGTTTTGGAATAATTTAACGATGTCACACTCAGCCTTAGCCTGGACTACCAATGTAAAAGAATCCATTGGGTTTTCCTGCACTTGTAACTTCTCTAAAAGTAATGGTCGCATTTATTCATTCACGGGGTATCGAAATGTTGGAGTGATCAGGTGATCGGTGATCAGTGATCGGTTATCAGTGAACGGTAATCGGTTATTGGTTACTATATTGAGAAAAGAAGCTATCAGTCCCCGCGGGATTAATCATTGAATTCAACATTCCTCCGACCGAAGCATAGCGTTTCAGACAAACACCGATTACTGATTACCGATTACTGATCACCGGACCCCACAGAGCTTACCATAACTTTTTGAGAAGTTACTGCCAATTTACCTAAGCCCCTGGAATAGTTATCATTTTTGAATCATGACCTTCCATTGTTGATGGACATTTCTGAAGAGGTTCAAAAAATATCGATTCAAAAATGAGAGGAAGCGCAGTCCGACTTCAGGGGGTTAGCGGAGAGAGACGTCCCCAATCACTTATTCGACCTAGTTGATGAAATTGTAAGTTATTTATGAGATGCCTGGTTATATGTAAGGCTGGCCCATTTCTCATAGGAATAGTGGATTAGTGACAACCCCTATTACTATTGTACCTAAATTCTGCAAGTGTCGAGCCTGCCGGAGATACAAGGCATCAGGTGTGACGCTGTATTGTAATACCGCGAGCACCTGATAACGCAGTAGATTCGGTAGACTCGGCGCTCCCGAAGGGTAAATTGTTCTTGAAAAAATGACAGGTTTCCTTCTATTTTATTTGTCTACATTTTGGTGAAAGCCTACACTCATCGAAATGAGCTACAACAGATTGATATTATAGATCATATAAACCATTTCAAGAACAATTTATGCAGGTTTTAGGTTGTACTAAAGCCAAGAAAATACCTCTATACCGGCAATTCGGAACCGATTCTAACCATTGCGAGAGGGAGGGGTTCTGAGGGTACGCCCATAATCTCTCCGCGCTGCTGTGAACGCGTTAATATGCGGCTATTAGGATATTTAGCAACTTGTTTGAGATCCTTTGGCCGAAGCTGTTTAGTCCACTTCACTTCCAAAGGCCAGAAACGATTTTTGTAAATATAAGCAACGTCAACCTCGCCTTTGGCTTTAATATAGTATGTTGGAAAGAAACGCCGATAATGTGTCACCACGCAAGCCTCTACCAACTTGGCAGTCCAGTCTGATTCGGATATTATAGATTCGACCAGTCGTTGATATGGATCTTCACAGGGATTTAACCAGGCCCTCACCGCATGAAAAATAAACGGATCTGTAAACATTATCTTACGTGCCTTTTTTGGTGCCGCTGCAAGCTTGTTTTCCATTAGGGCAGGCTGAACGAATGCAGCATCCATTGATACGAGCAAAAAAACATAATCTGCTATCGTCTTAGGGTGATCAATGGAAAGATCTTTAGATAGGCTGTTCCAGGTGATCTGACTGCCATAGCGCTTGATAATAGCAGCTAAAACTTCACGTAGGTAATTTTCTTGTTTTCCTCTCTTTAAAACATCCCCTCTGATCCAATCGCTATATGTGTGAAACGTGGAGGGGTTGATATTATTGTGTCTTGCCATATCGTTTATCGCTATCAGGAAGCCCCCGTGAATAATATAGAGCCCAAATTCTTCGTAAAGTATTTCAAGTGATGAGATCGTATGTTCGAATTCAGGGTCCATTATCTCCTTTATCTCATCATTTGAAAATCGATTTTTCAATTTCAATGTTTCAATAAAACTCAAAGGATAAAGTTGAAAGTCCACTTTGTTCGCTTTCCCCCGCCTCCCGGGAAATCGCATGCGTGCTTCTTTAATTATTATTGTATCAGAACCAGTCAATAGGAGGCAGATATTTTCCAATATGCCGGCATCGCCCAGGTATTTTATACCCTTGTCCCAATCTCGAATATAAGTGACTTCATCAAGAAGCAGGAAACATAAATTGTCACGCGGCATTTCTTTGACAATTTCGGAGATCAATCTTACCAGAGAATGATGGTCGTCAATGAGTTCTCCGGTCATATATACAATACGTTCAGACCCAATTCCGTTCTGTAAGAGTTCAACCATCCACTGTTTTAGAAGGGTTGTTTTACCGATTTGACGACCTCCACTGACAGTATAAATGCCTGGTACAAATCGGGAAAAATGATCCAGCAGGTGGGAGCGATATATCAATAAGTGTTGTTGAAGCTGCTTTAAATTAGGATCGAATTTAATAAAATTATCTATATTCTCTAAATGAATATTATGAGGGGAAAAACGGATATCCATGGTAAATCCTCTGTTTATATAGACTTTTAGTCAAAAACAATCGTAAAAGTTGATTAATATTATTCAATTGCTATTGAATAAATTTAATCATTCATTAATATTTATAATCGCAGGCTTTGTCAAGAAAATTTTTATAGGGATACAAAAATATAAAAACAAGCGCATACCTAAGGTCGCACAGGTAATCGCAAAGCTGTTCGAAATCTGTCGCCTTTTTGATAAGGCGAAGTTTTGTTTTGATGTTTTTAATTCATAATTGGTTAAATTTATACAAAGATACTTGTCATGGTTGCATTGACTAATGGCAACCTTTTCTTGACACTCCAGGAGCATTATCCTAATCTGCCATCTCCCGATAAGAAAATATTATTACTTGATACGATGCGTTGTAAATATATAAAGAATCAGATTCAAGGGCATCACACAATGGCAACCACCCGTATGAAATATAGTGTAACCATAGAAGATTTCAACAGCATAAATTCATACTGGTTAAATGCTCAGCACTCCTTAAGATGGAATTGCGTCTTTGTTTTGCCCGGCTGGTTAAAGGCATGGTGGCGAACATTCGCTGCCGGATCTGATCCTTATTTATGTGTTGTAAGAAAACAAGAAGACTTGATTGGTATAGCCCCACTTATGGTGAATGGGGATAATGTCTCCCTTATGGGCGACTCCGATGTTTGTGACTATCTGGATTTTATTGTAACCCCCGGAAGAGGATTGGAGTTTTGCGGAGTTCTACTCGACCATTTAAGCAATCAAGGTATCACACACCTCGATTTGAAGCCTTTGCGACCTGACTCGATTGTGTTCACCGATCTGGTTGATATGGCGCGAGAGCTTGGATACGACGTATCTTGTGAGCAAGAAGATATCTCGCTGGAATTAGATTTGCCTTCCAGTTGGGGCGACTACTTACTAATGTTGAATGGAAAGCAACGGCATGAAATTAGGCGCAAATTCAGAAGATTACATGAAGCCGCAACCATAAACTTTAGAGTTTTTGAAAACGCTAAAGAAGTCAGAAATTTTATGCGTACTTTCTTTGCTTTGTTCGAGCAAGCCAAACAAAATAAGGCTGCTTTCATGACTGAAGGGATGGCTTCGTTTTTTAATTCATTAGGTGAGGCCATGGCCGAAGCTAATATATTGAAAATTTACATCCTTGAATTAGACGCGATACCTGCAGCCGCAGCAATGTGTTTTGACTATAATTCTACAATTTATCTTTACAATAGCGGCTATGACCGCCGATTCAGTTCCCTAAGTGCAGGTCTGCTCTGCAAAGTACTTAGCATAAAAGACAGCATACAAGGGGGCAAAAAAAAATATGATTTCCTGAAAGGGGATGAAGTTTATAAACACCGCCTGGGAGGCAAAAAAATTCCTTTATATAGATGCCAAATACGAATTAAGTGAAGTTTTCGAAATTAAAAAATGGGTTGAAACGAAAAAGAGTGGGTTGAAAATTGGTGAGATTTGTGGTCTGATGTAAGAATGGAATCAAAATACAGAAATCCGCTTGTGACTGTAGATATTATTATAGAAATCAATGGAGGTATCGTTCTTATTGAACGATCAAATACACCCTATGGATGGGCTTTGCCGGGTGGTTTCGTTGATTATGGCGAATCACTTGAATCATCTGCCATAAGGGAAGCAAAAGAAGAAACATCGCTTGATATTAAAATTGAAGAACAGTTCCATACATATTCAGACCCTGATCGCGATCCCAGACATCATACTGTAACTACGGTTTTCATTGCAAAGGGAGGCGGTTCTCCTAAAGCTGCAGATGACGCAAAAAATTTAAGCATATTTAACGAAACAAACTTACCCTACCCTATTGTTTTTGATCACGGAAAGATTATGAGTGACTATTTTCGTTACAAAAAAGGAGAGTTAAAAAAAGATATTTTCAAGATATAATCAGAATCAATTGCCACTAAGACACCAAGGCTCAAAGAGCAAAGATGAAGAAAATTGCAAAGTAGTTAAATTAAAATGTCCTATAATCTTCGTGTCTTAGTTGTCTCTTAATATGAATGTAGGCACACCATGAAACCCTCCAAATCTTCCTTTACCTTCAAGTCTTTTAAAGACTTAAAATTTTTGCTTAAAAGTCGCTCCTTAAAATTTTCACCTCACCTTTTTCCAAGTAGGACAAAGAAGACTGTGAGAAAAGTTGACCCTGAAAATGATAAAAAACTTTTTAAGGAAGCCATGGTAGGCGTTCGAAAAATATCAAGAAAAAACATTGTAGAAGATTATAAAAAATACAAAATCCCAAAATGTATGAATAATTATACTGAAGCTGAAACTCTTTTACAACTTAAAGACCTTGTAAAACACGGTAAAGGTTTTATCATTGCCGATACCCCGGAATACATTGAAGGTACGGGGTATAGAACACATCCAGAGTTTCCGAAGCGCTTGCATCGGGGAGATTTTTCAATACAGGCACATATTGATCTTCATGGACTCAATGTAAAAGATGCACATGAAGCCTTTGAAAAATTTTTAAAAGGGGCGGTTAGGTCAGGGAAAAGAGGCATACTGATTGTTCATGGACGTGGACTTTCATCACCGGCAAAACCTGTATTAAAGACTAAAGTTTACGAATGGCTTACCTCCGGACCGTGGCGTAAATGGATTATAGCCTTCTCAAGTGCCAGGTCTTATGACGGCGGAGCGGGTGCAACTTATGTATTACTCAGACAGCGTCCTCTTACTAAACGCTT
>CAZQOH010000083.1:0-8487 GCA_964594355.1 uncultured Desulfobacterales bacterium | reverse complement strand
TTACCGAAATGAAACAGATAAAACATTATTTTCAGAAAGGGGTGCAGGCAAGAGAGGGTATCGAAAAATAGAAATGAATTTTAGCTCTGTTTTTCCTCTTTTATTGGTTCGCAAGTTGTGTTTACAATATCGCATGAGGAACACCCGCAATCACAACTATCCCCTTTTGCTTTTATAAATTTTTTATAAAAGTTTCCGGCAATATAAACAGCCGCAAGACCCACAATCAGAATTACCAATAAAGTATCGATCGTTACCACATTAATAGCCCATGGCCGAACCGATCTGAAAAATAAATGTAGCTAATATAAAGGCCAGAAGGGTGTTAAACATGATTGAGAAAGCTCCCCATTTCCATGAACCGGCCTCTTTGGCAATACATACAACTGTCACAAAACAAGGCGTATAGAAAATAGTAAAGATTATTAAGCTCAATGCAACTAACGGCGTCCAATTGGGGTCGTTTGCCAGCGTTTCAGATAAAGAGTCGGCTGTTTCAGGATCAACCCCTCCCAGAGAATAAGCAGTGCCTAATGTTGAAACGACAACTTCTTTAGCCGCAAAACCGCCTACCAGCGCAATATTGGTGCGCCAATCAAATCCGGCTATTTGGGTTACGCTTTCAAAGACTGTTCCGATGCGACCGGCAATGGAATTTCTCAAGCCTGCTTCCGCTTCTTTTGAATCAATTACCGCCAATCGGTCTTTCATATTCTGCGCTTCAGCAGAAAGTTCCTTGTTCTTGTTTAAAGTTTTCAATTCTTGAGCAACCGAAGGCGGAAACGTGGCCATAATTGTTTCGCTTTGTCGTTGAAATTCTTTTATTTGTGAATCCGAAAGACCTGGAAATGTCATCATAGCCCATATTATTATTGAAATGCCGAGAATAATCGTCCCTGCCTTTTTAATATATTGCCAGGTTCTTTCCCAGGTGTGAATAAGTAGACCCTTGAAGGTAGGAAAACGGTAAGGAGGAAGCTCCATTACAAAAGGAGTGGACACCCCTTTAATGACAGTGAGTCTCAGTAGTTTGGCAACAAGAAGGGCACCTCCCCAGGCAATAAGGGTGATAATAAACATCATCATTGCTTCATTATGAGCAAAGAAAGTCCCAATCAAAAGTGCAAATACAGGTAGTTTTGCTCCACAGTTCATAAACGGTACGGTAAGTAACGTAGCCATACGTTCACGCGTGGATTTGAGCGTACGTGTTGCCATGACACCGGGTACGGCACAGCCTCCGGCAATACCGCCGGATACAATAAAAGCCATTACGGAACTGCCGTGCAAACCGAATATGCTGAAAATTCTATCCAGCATGAAGGCCATTCTTGCCAAATACCCGGAATCCTCCAAAATGGCGATACCAAAAAACATGAACATAATTAGCGGCACAAAACCGAGAACACCTCCCACACCGTCAATAATACCTGAAATAATGAGAGATTTGAAAAGGCCCTCAGGGAGGAGTATGGAAGCCATTTTCCCAAGCCATTTAAAAAAGCCCTCCAATAAACCCACGGGAACTTCACTGTAATTAAAGGTAAAATGATAAAGCCCCATAATCACCACAAACATAATAAAAGGGCCAAGAAATCGATGAGTTACAATTTTATCTATCTTATCGGAAGTATAGAGTCTGTTTTGATCATACTGTTGACTAATGACGCCCTGTTTTAAAATGGAATTGATGTAGCCGTAACGCTGATCTGCAATCATGGCTTCAGGGTAGGTATCCAAGGTTCCCTCCAAATGGGCAGAGACTTTTTTTACTATTTTCTCAAGCTTTGTTGAAAGAACCGGATCTTGTCTATTTCCTTTTGTTAAAATCTGTTCATCATTTTCCATGTATTTTAAAGCGACCCAGCGGGCCGGGCAGGTGTCTGTTAGAAATTTATTGGCATTGATTTCTTCTTCCATTGTAAGAAGCGCCCTGTCTATATCGTATCCATAGGATATTATTAGAGGATTCCATTTTTTCTTTTCCCTTACTATCCTGTCGGCTGCGTCCATGAGTTCTTTCTTACCACGGCCCGTTCGAGCAATTGTGGGAACAACCGGTATCCCAAGCAGATTGGAAAGCTTTCCTGCATTTATTTCTATTCCTCGATCTTTGGCAACATCTATCATATTCAGAGCGATGCAAACGGGAATGCCCATCTCAAGAAACTGAATCGCAAGATAAAGATTTCGTTCCAGGTTTGAAGCATCTACGATATCGATAACCACTTCCGGTTTTTCATCTACCAGAAAATCCCTGGCAACCACCTCTTCCAAGGAGTATGCGGTGAGAGAATATGTTCCAGGAAGGTCAACAATATTTATTTGATATCCATTATGAAAATAGACACCTTCCTTTTTTTCAACCGTAACCCCCGGATAATTGCCCACATGCTGATGAGCACCGGTTAACACATTAAAAAGAGTGGTTTTGCCGGCGTTGGGGTTTCCTGCCAAAGCTATTGTTGTTTCCAATTTTATTCTACCTCAACTTCTATATAGTCTGCTTCATTGTTTCGCAGGGTAAGAGTAAATCCCATGACCCTTAAGGCCACTGGATCATACAATGGCGCCCGGCCCTGAACCTTGATGGCTGCCCCGGGAACAAGTCCCATATCACGGATACGTCTACCAAGTTCACCACCTACTTTTACTGTGGATATGGTTCCAGATTGATTGTCTTGCATTTTACGCATGCTTATTAGAGCCAATTTATAAACCTCCGCTAAGCGTTTCAAAGGTCTCAAGTTAGGTATCCCAAACAATATAAGGTGTCAAGTAAATAGTTTGATTAATATATTTTAGTTTGTATTGACATATTATGTAAGGTAGTATATAAAATAATCACTTTTTATCTAGGAGGCAAGGTGGCTGAAAAAAAAATAAGACTTTCTGAAAGTTTAGAAGATTATCTGGAAATTATTCTGGATCTTGAAAAAACAAAAAAAGTAGCCAGAACAAAGCACATTGCAGGGAAAATGGGGGTGAAGCGCGGCACTGTTAGTGGAGCGTTAAAAAGTCTGGAAGAGAAAGGCCTGATTAATTATAAGCCGTACAGCTTCATCACTTTAACGCAAAAGGGAACAAGAATTGCCAATGAGATTACGAGGCGTCACGCTGTGCTCAGAGATTTTTTATTTAGAGTATTGCAGATCGATGCTGAAAAGTCGAATACCGTTGCCTGCCGAATGGAGCATGCAATGGATAAATCATCAATTGACATGCTTGTGCGGTTTATTGAATTTATCGACACTTGCCCCAGGACCGGACCTGACTGGGTACAAGCCTTTTTGGATTACTGCTCCACGGATAAGCTTAACTGGGAAAAATGTAAAAACTGCCTCCAAAAAGGCAAAGTGCGTCATAAAAAAAGTAAAGATAGAGGATAAATTATGCGTATTGTTGATCTTAGATCAGACACTATTACGAAACCTACCCCGTCAATGCGACGGGCCATGGCCGACGCGGAAGTCGGAGACGATGTATTTGGTGAGGACCCAACCGTAAACAGATTGGAAGAGATGGCTGCAGAACGGTTAGGAAAAGAAGCAGCTTTATTTGTTGCAAGTGGTACCATGGCAAACATCGTTAGCCTAATTTCACACTGCAATCGTGGAGATGAAATTATCCTTGGCGATCGAGCCCACATATTCTTATTTGAACAGGGCGGATCAGCCGCTATAGGTGGTATCCATCCCTGGACAGTCCCCAATCAACCAGACGGTAAGCTGGCTATTAATGATATAGAATACGCCGTTAGGTCGGACGACGATCACTTCCCTCGAACTCGACTCATTGTACTGGAAAACACACACAACCGCTGTAACGGCAGTGCCCTTGATGCTGAATATATGAAGAGTGTGGAAGAAATTGCTCGCAAACACGGACTAAAAATTCATGTGGACGGCGCCAGGATATTCAACGCCGCCATATCACTGGGAGTGGAAGCACGTGATCTGGTTGCCGATGCAGATTCAGTTACTTTTTGTTTAAGCAAGGCGCTGGCCTCACCAGTAGGTTCAGTTGTGTGCGGTACCAGAGATTATATTTCCAAAGCTCGCCGAGCTCGCAAAGTCCTAGGCGGCGGCATGCGACAAGCAGGTATACTGGCTGCTGCCGGCATTGTGGCCCTTACTGAGATGGTAGATCGTTTGAAGGACGATCACGATAATGCTCATAGGCTGGCAGAAGTTCTTGCAGGCATAAATGGTCTTTCAGTCGATCCTGAACGTGCAAAAACCAACATTGTATATATAAATATTGAAAACAGCGACCTAACATCACAGATGCTAAAAGAACGGCTCAATACAGAAGGTGTGAGATTGTTGCCCACCGGACCACGTCAAATGAGAGCCGTTACAAATTACCATATAACATCAGATGATATAGAATATGCCCTGGGGGTCTTTTCTAAAGTTCTTAGTTAATGCTCATCCAGTGTATTTACGGGACGTCTCGGAATACTTGCTCCAGCTCTTCAAACGTCTCGATAACACCTATGTTGACCATACGCTTACAGAATTTAGGTATTATAGAAAAGTCCATGGATAATCAAAGAAGATGACAAATTCAGAGCCTTCCTCACCTGTAGCAACATCAACACGGAAAACAAAACCGGAAGCCATGGCGGCTCTGAAACCTACTCCCACTGAATTTCGTGTTTCTTCAAACAAATCTTCCTCACGATCTGCAATACTTCCGATTTCATAAAAAAATGCAATCTGAAATGCTGTCCTTATGTCTTTTAAAAACCATATATTGAAAGGTGTTTTTTCATCTGTAAGATTCCATCTTAATTCCGTTCCGAAAAATCTTGTATGAGCACCACGATAACGCATGGTTGAGAAAGATCTTAAACGGCTGAGACCGCCAAGAGATGATGCAGACCCATAGGTATTCTGCGCATAGATCTGGTCTATATAAAAATCTCTTGCCTCTTCACATTCTGTATCTCCTGGTAAACAGGGACTTATACTGTATTTTTCAGCAATTTTGTTCCTGTCTGTCTCACCTTTTTCAAGAACATACGCATCTGACTTGAAAAAGTTAAAAACAAGCGTGCTGTAGGACAGGATAGGGAAGTAGACTGTGGTATTAACATCTACGGCATAGTAATTGACTTCATCTTCGTCCGAGTCATCAGGAAGATCGGATGAAATATTAATCCTGAACCCTTTTCTTGGGTCATGCCGGTCATCGGTAAGATCTACTGCTACACTTAAGCCTGTTGTCGTGCCTACAGACTCCTCAGGATCATCTATTTCAAAAAGGGTATCACCGTCAGTATCTCTGATCCTGTCTATCTGAGATATATGCTGATATCTATATAGATTTAATTCATACTTTCTTTCATCAAAAGTTAAATACAGCTGGCCTCCGTAATTTGTTGAATTGGATATTTCTGCCTGATTAAAATCGTCAGGGTTTTCATCTCCTTTCATACCTCTGGAATGGTTTATGGGAAATGATGCCTTATTTATTTTTGAATATCCAAAATCAAAGATAAGATGTTCAGGAACAATATGAAAATCATTTACGGCAATTGCATAGCCTTCCACATCTCCTTGAATTGCAAGGCCGTATAAATCTATGTATGATCCTTTAATATTGTTTAATGCCACACCAACCCCAAGTCCTTTGCCAATTCCCGGTATGCTGTAGGGAACCGGAATTATTCCGTGTGAGTATTCATTTTCAAACTGGGGTTTTCTTCTATCGACATCAAGCGATAGATCCTCGAGCTCAAAAGGAACCGCAGGACTTGTATTTACAATGGTAAAAATAAAAAGAAATATTAATTTTTTAGTTAACAATTTCTTTAACATGTCCTATCTTTTATATCACAATTATCTTATTTGCAGGTTTTCTTAGCATAAAAGGCGGCTCGTTGCAAAGACTCATGGAGACCTCTGAAAAGCATACCCTTTTGCCCAAATAGCGCTGTCGGTTGCGCCTTACGGCTTGAAAAAATGCACTAAAGTGCCTGCGTCCCCGACGGAGGGACTTACAGCTTGAGCTTGAATCCCGCTATAGCGGGAAGCATTTTTCAAAGGTCTCTACTCAAGAACCTGATGTCTTCTCTCTTTTATCAACACAGTGCAGAGTGCTGCGATAAGAACCATAATAGCAGAAAGGATAAAGATCAGGTGATAGCTACCTGTCCGATCAAAGACCTCACCTGCGATATATGCCAAGAATCCGCCTCCCAGGTGGTGTATGGTAGTGATAAAACCTGATATTAGTCCAATATGAGAGAATCCGTAAAGCCTACCAACCAAAATGGCGTTTAAAGGAGCCGTAATCAGAAGGGTGAATCCAAAAGCACAAGCAAAAAAATAAAAAGATAATAGGTTTTGATATTTTAAAATGAGGATAAACAACACGAATCGCAGCAAAAATGTGAGGAAAATAGGTATCTTAGTGCCAATTTTATCAGATATATGTCCTGCGATTAGTATCCCTGCCAAACTCATTAACCCGAGCCAGGCCAACATGTTGCCAGCCGTAATAGGCGAAATATTATAATCAGTCACCATAGGTATCAGATGGGTCGTGACCATAAAATCACCACTCCCGCAAATAAGCATGAAGGTTAGAAAAAGCCAGAAAGAAGAAGTCTTCATGGCCTCCATCAACCCTAAATCCCTGGATTCTAAAGCCGTGGGCTTTTTATCCCCTTCTTTACGCAGTTGTACCTCGTTTGTATGACCCCAGGGTTTTAGACCCAAGTCTTGGGGGTCTCCTTTAATCACTAAAAAAGCGAGGGTCATGATGATTATGAGCATGGCTAAACCCATGAAAAAGTATGATATTCTCCAGCCATATCGAAGAACAAGTATTGTAAAAACAGGAACCAAAACGAACTGACCCACACAGCTGCCGGTAAGTCCCAGACTCACGGCAAGACCTCGACCTTTCTCAAACCATTTACTTGTAATTGCCGCGAATATAGGCACGGTGGTTCCTCCCATACCCAATGCAGCAAGGATTCCGTAAGAGATGAAGAACCCCCGGAATGAGTCAATAAACGCGAGGATCATGAAGCCGGTTGAGAGAAAAACGTTCGAGGTGATTATTACCCATTTAGGACCGTAACGGTCGTAAGCCCTCCCTGCGATGATGATTGAGAAAGAATAAATCGTCATATTGATAAAAAATCCGAGCGATACTAATCCACGGTCCCAGCCAAATTCCTCTATCAAAGGCTTAAATACAACTCCGATGCTAAATCTTACCCCGGTGGTGAGGAAGAGAATTATAAAGGAAGCGGCTAAAATATTCCATCCATAAAAGATATGAAATTTATGATTCGTTTCTTTTGAGGTCATCATACTTTCTTAGATTTGCAAGGATATTTGTTTGCAAAGGGGAGTGTTTTGTAAAGGTCTCAATATACGAGTCTTACTTTTTTTCCTCGAGTAACGGATCCACATGGACAATGACCCGGTCGAGATCATCGATTTCTTCAGCCAGGCAAATCTCCACAGCCTTTGCGATTCTGTGTCCTTCGGTCACGGTTAGTTGACCATCTACTACGATATGAGTTTCCATTTGGTAAAAGCCTCCGGAGGTTCGGACTTTAAGATCATGCATGTCGAGCACCCCTTTTACACTCCGAGTGCAACGGCTGATTTTATTAAGAATATCGGGTTGAGGAGCTGTATCGGTAAATTCACGGAGACTTCTCCCGAGTATCTCTAAGCCGACTTTGATGATAAAGAAAGATACCAAAAGGGCGGCAAAGGAGTCGAGTATATGCCAGCTGGGGTTGATGATCGCCCCCGTAACACCAAGCAAAACTGCCACAGAGGATAGGGCGTCAGATCGATGATGCCATGCATTTGCTATAATCAACTGGCTTTTGGTGCGTCGCCCGGTGCGTACCGTATAATGATAAAGTGCCTCCTTTAAACCGATAGAAAGACCAGCCCCAATCAGGGCCAGACTAGTGGGGTGGTATTCAGTATGACGGTAGATATTAAAGGCGGATTCAATACCGAGATATAAAGCTGTACCAACCAGAGTCAGCCCCATGATAGCAGAGGCCAATGTCTCGAACCGGGCATGACCAAAAGGATGGTTATCATCGGGAGGTTTACTGGCAATTCGGAGACCCAGTAAAACCAGGATGTCGGTAATGAGGTCGGAGACAGAGTGAACGGCATCAACCACCAATGCCTGGCTATGACCCAATATTCCTGCTACAGATTTGCAAACTATAAGTAGCGTGTTGACTCCTGCTCCTACCCAGGTAACCCTCTGACCTGTATGACTCTCTTTTATGTCGATTCTAGACACTAACGCTCTCCAAGTTTCCAAAAACTGAAGTGGTGGCTTATAAAGTATTATACAAAATAGCTTATTGTATCATTTTAATTTATAGGAGTTTTAGAGTCGGTGTCAACACTATAAATTGCCCTTTCGTAAACCGAAAAGGTTCTACCGTTCCGGCGAGAAATGGGCTGTCGATTAAGCACGAAATTCGAA
>CAZQOH010000082.1:0-8503 GCA_964594355.1 uncultured Desulfobacterales bacterium | reverse complement strand
AAAATTTGAGTCTGACACAGAAATTGGGCAAAAGGGGGCGTTTTGCAAAGGTCTCGTATAATTATTAAAATCAGGTGATAGACAAAGGATCTTGCAACAATTTAAATCAATCACAAACATTAAAGAAAAATCATGATCCTTAAAAAAACACTCTTAATAATAGTACTTATCTCCATGCTCTTTGTGTTTGCCTGCGGTCCAAAGGCAATAGTGCAAAGGACAGGACTCGATACCCCTGAAAACCATGTTGCAAATGGAAACAAGTTGCTGAAAGCCAACAAAATTGATGCCGCCCTCCGTGAGTTCACCAAAGCAAAAGAGCTGGATCCAAAGTACTCCCCTGCTTACGTGGGCCTTGGCCTCGTTTATGGTTTTGAGGAAAATTTCGAAAGAGCCTTTCATAATTTGGAATATGCAAGCATTTTCGCCGTAGGGGATGATCAGAAAGTAGCGGTTCATATTGGATATATGCGGCTTAATATCATGAAAAGAGAAAATGCTCAAAAAAAATGGTTAGAAAAGGTTAAGGAGTCGTATAAACAAGCAATAAAGATTGCTCCAGACTTATCGGAGCCTCATTTCTTTATGGGAGTAGCCTATAAAATGTCTTTTATGTTCAACCAGGCTGTGAATCAATTTGCAAAGGTACTTGAACTTGATGAGGAATACATTAAAGAAACTGAGAGGGAATATTATGTTATTCGGAAAATCCAGAGTGCAATGCCCCTTTCAAAGGTTGGGAGAAAGATTGCATTACTCGATGAGATAACACGTGCCGATATTGCTGCGCTTTTTATAGAAGAATTAAGAATTGATGAATTGTTTGCAAAGCATGCCCCGAAAGAATTTGATGTCTCAAATAATATCCATCCTCTGACAGATATTAATGAACATGCGCTGAAAACCGATATTCATATGATAATTAAATATGAGATTGAAGGACTTAAACCCTTTCCAGACCATACCTTTAAGCCATATCAAATGATTACCCGGGCAGAATATGCGATAATGATAGAAGATATATTGATTAAAATCACAAGAGACGACAAGCTTGCCGCTGAGTTTATCGGTAAAGAATCACCTTTCCCGGATTTGAGAAACGATTTGCCGTATTTCAATGCTGCGATGATCTGCACCACACGCGGCATAATGGCGGTTAAGGATCATAAAACAAGAGAGTTTGACCCGTATGGTTTTATTACAGGAGCCGAATCTCTGTTAAGCATCCGCACACTTGAAACTCAACTTCAAAAATAATAAATTCTTCATGCGAAATGCGGATTAGGTTCCCATAGTCCAGGATGCCAGATATTTTTTCTGCTCAGGTGTTAGCTTATCAATTGTCATGCCCATGTCTGCCAGCTTTTCCCTTGCGATCTGCATGTCTATTTCTTCTGGTACAGGATAGACATCGTTTTCAAGCTTTCTTTTGCTTTTAACCATATATTCGATGCTGAGAGACTGATTCGCAAAACTCATATCCATAACACTTGAAGGATGGCCTTCGGCGGCTGCAAGATTTATTAGCCTTCCATCGCCAAGCACATTTACCCGTTTCCCGTTTTTGAGAACATATTCTTCAACAAAGGGTCTTATTTTTCTTGTCGATTTTGCGATCGATTTTAATCCTTCAAGATCCAGTTCAACATTAAAATGACCGGAATTGGCCACTATGGCGCCGTCTTTCATGATCATAAAATGATTTTTACGTATTACATTGATGTTGCCCGTAAGCGTACAGAAAATATCGCCTATCCTTGCCGCTTTTTGGATCGACATAACTGTTAAGCCGTCCATGACGGCTTCAAGCGCCGCAACGGGGTCGACTTCGGTTACTATAACACTAGCCCCCATTCCACGGGCCCTCATGGCAAGCCCTCTTCCGCACCATCCATAGCCGCAGATAACAAAATTAGTTCCGGCAATCAGGCGATTTGTTGCACGTATGATTCCGTCCATTGTACTTTGGCCTGTACCATATCGATTATCAAAAAAATGTTTCGTCTGGGCATCATTTACTGCAATGATAGGGTATTTTAAAACCCCGTCGGCAGCCATACTCTTTAAGCGTATTATTCCTGTGGTTGTTTCTTCAGTACCCCCTTGAACAAGATCAGTAAGCTCAGATCGTTCGGTGTGAATCGTAGAAACCAGGTCTGCCCCGTCATCCATCGTGTATTGAGGTTTGACATCCAGAACCGAATTTATATGCTGATAATACGTCTTATTATTCTCACCCTTTATTGCAAAAACAGGGATCTTATCATTCTTTACAAGGGATGCTGCAACATCATCCTGTGTGCTAAGCGGATTGGATGCACAAAGATATACTCTTGCACCGGCAACCTTTAATGTTTGCATAAGGGATGCGGTTTCGGTCGTAACATGAAGGCAGGCTCCTATTCGTTTCCCCTTTAAAGGTTTTTCCTTTTGAAATCTTTTCTTGATGCGATTTAGAACCGGCATACTCTGGTTCGCCCATTCAATGCGAAGCGCACCTTCTTTTGCGAGTTTTATATTCTTTATGTCGTAGTTCATTTTGACTCCTTAGTATTAGTTTGTTCATTATTCGCCACTAAGACACAAAGGCACAAATGAAAGTGATAAAGAAAATAATGCATTACAATAAAAAATAGGGGAATAATGCCATGAATAATCTTGGTGTCTTTGTGCCTTGGTGGCAAGATGTCTTAGCAAGATGCCTTGATCATTAAATTCCTGCTTTTTCTTTTAGCACATCTACCATATTTATTTTTTCCCAGGTAAATTCAGGTTCATCTCGCCCAAAGTGACCATAAGCTGAAGTTTTCCGATAGATTGGCCGCAAGAGATCAAGATATTCGATAATTGCAGTGGGTCTTAAATCAAAGACTTCAGTGATTATATTTTTAACTTTTTCTTTAGGTATTGTTCCTGTCCCCATAAGATCCAGCATAACAGAGACCGGTTCCGCCACCCCGATGGCATAGGCGATCTGTATTTCACATTTTTTTGCAAAACCGGCGGCAACGATATTTTTAGCGATATACCTGGCCATGTATGAAGCGCTGCGATCCACTTTGGAAGGATCTTTGCCGGAGAAGCATCCACCTCCATGGCTTCCCTGGCCGCCATATGTATCAACGATTATCTTTCTGCCGGTAAGACCGCAATCTCCCATGGGGCCGCCGATAACAAACCGCCCGGTTGCATTAACGAGATAGCGTGTATCCCCATCGGTCATTTCTTTTGGGATCACCTTTTTTATGACTTCCTCTATGATTGCTTCTTTCAAATCCGCATAAGATATATCAGGTTTGTGTTGCGCAGCGATTACAACGGTGTCGACCCGTTTAGGTGTGCCGTTTTCATATTCGATTGTTACCTGAGATTTCCCATCGGGTCTTAAAAAATCAAGTACAGCGTTCTTTCGGACAACGGTAAGTCGATGGCAGAGCTTATGCGCGTACATAATAGGCATGGGCATCAGTTCAGGGGTCTCATCGCTGGCGAATCCAAACATTAGACCCTGATCTCCCGCACCTTGATCCTTGAACAGGCCTTCACCTTTGGTTACTCCTTGAGAAATATCAGGAGATTGACGATCAATGCTTGTAATTACCGAACATGTTTGCCAGTCAAAACCCATCTGAGAAGAATTATATCCTATATCTTGTATTGTATCTCTAACAATCCGGGGTATGTCTACATAGCATTTGGTTGTAATTTCACCGGAAATAAAGGCCATACCTGTTGTTACGAGCGTCTCACAGGCAACCCTACATTCTTTGTCTTGTTCCATAATTGAATCCAGTATAGAATCTGAAATACCGTCGGCCACCTTGTCAGGATGTCCTTCGGATACTGATTCAGATGTAAAAAAGAATTTTTCATTACTCATAAATTTTCTCCTTTCCGTCGACCTGTCCACTATACTTTCCCTTATTATTTTTCAAAAAGGGTTTGCATATGGGGATGATTTGTAATTACCTTTATGAATTGATTAGTTCGGTAGTCTAGGCGGGTTTTTATAACTCCAAGGATTTGTTTAGTCAACTTATATCCCAAGGAATGATCCTTATCTATGAGATCTAAAATATTTTCCCTGCTGAAGTTAAAAGCCTCACATTCTTCGGCACAAACTGCATCAGTCGTATATGACCCTCCATCCAGTATTGCAGACCAACCAAAAGAATAACCCGGCTTTATAGAACCGACTGATACAGTTGTCTTATCCAATATTCTTTTTTCAAGCAGCACCTTTCCTCTTTTTAATATGTAAAATTTATCCGCCAAGTCTCCTTCCTTGAAGATTATTTCTCCTTTATTAAAACTGATTGTATTTACAATAGGAATGAGCTTTTCGAGCATATCATCCGTAAGACTTTTCAAAATGACAATCTTTTTTAAATCTTTTTTAAGTATCATGGTGAACTCCATTGTTATTGAGACCTTTGCAAAACGCCCCCTTTTGCCCAATTTCTGTGTCAGGCTCAAATTTTAATCCTCAAAATACTCAATGTATTCCTGTGGTTAAAATTTTCGCCTTCCTTGAACTTGAACAAAATTGAGCATTTTTCAAAGATCTCTTATCTTTGATGTTACAATGTATTTTTATTCTCTTTGCGCCTTTGCCTGCCCCGTAGCTCCGGAAGATGGTACCGGGGTGTCTTAATGGCGAAATAATCCCCCCATATTAAGTTAGAAAATATACCACGACCAAAAATATGGTTGCAAGGGCCGCACTTATTCCCAGCGGGGTTGAACCAGTTTCAAGCGTTGCATAAACCCTTTCTTTTATTATGACCAGATTATCTCTTTTCATTCCTGTCAGAAATCGTAGCGGAACCACAAAAATAAGTGCAAGCCGGGCAGGTGCATTTCTTGAAAGTTTGCCTAGAGAGGATGCTAATTTAATTGCAAATATTTTATCACAGAAACTGTTTATTCCATTTAAGCTTTTATCCGCGATATAGAATATCAATTTTCCCCCTTTTCTGTAGAACCAGTCTGTGTCCAGATTTGTGGCCCGCATCTCTGCAGGGTAAACACCGGATAGGATAAGCAGACAGAAAGCTAAAGCGCCAAACATCAGCAATTGTAACTGACCCACCACATGAGCGCCTGTATAGGGAAGATAATCAACCGGATAAGGCAGAATATTATACAATGGTTTGGGGAATAGACCTATAAAAACACAAAAAAAGGCGGCTATTCCCATGGCAATAAGCATATTCAAAGGGGGTTCTTTTGCCCGAATTCCGGAGTCATGGCCGAAAAATGTAAAGAAAGGTACCTTGATCCCGGCGTGGTGAAATACACCTGCTGAAGCAAATTGCAGGATAAGCCAAATAACAGCCAAATGATTATGAGCGGCGGCACTGACAATCATGGATTTGCTAACGAAACCGCTAAATATGGGAAATGCAGAAATAGATGCCGCACCGATCATGCAGAACAAACAGGTCAGTGGCATGGTTTTATATAATCCCCCCAAATCGGTGCATCTTATCTTGCCGGTTACATACAAGACCGAGCCGGTAGACATAAATAGCAACGCCTTATATAGGATATGGCAGAAGGCGTGAGAAACTGTTCCGTTGATTGCCAACTGGGTCCCTATTCCGATACCGCACATCATAAAACCGACCTGGTTGATCAGACTGTAAGCCAGTACCCGGCGGATGTCATTTTCCAGCACCGCATAAAATATAGGCATGGCCGTCATAATGGCGCCAAGCCATATGAGAAGTTCGGTTCCCGGAAAGGTTCTGGCCATGAGATACACAGCACTTTTGGTGGTAAAGGCGCTTAGAAAAACCGCCCCTGTTACGGTGGCTTCCGGGTAGGCATCCTGAAGCCATGGGTGAAGCGGGGGAATGGCCGCATTTAAGGCGATACCAACAAAGATTAAATAAGAGGCTGTGCCCTTCAAACCGATATAGCTAAATTCCAAAGTTCCGGTTTGCCTAAAATAAAGGATGATGCCGGCTAAAAGGCAAAGACCGCCGAAAATATGAACTAGTATATAACGAAAGGCTGCATCTTGTGATTTGATGGTCCTGCGGGCCAGGATTAGGAAGGTGGAAGCAACGGCCATAATTTCCCAAAAAATATAAAGTGAGAACAAATCCCCGGCAAATGTGACACCCAAGGCACCTCCTGCGTAAATCAACCCGGCAACGTGTTGAAGATCATCATCGACTTTCAGGGCAAAGAGTATGGCTATAAACGAAATGATGGTAAAGATATATCCAAAGACCCGACTAAGCCTATCCACACGCCCCAGTATAAGGTCGTAATCCAACAGGTTAAACATCCAATATTTTCCTTCAGGGATATTAACCAGAATGATAAAGGATAAAACCGGTAAAAGAAGCATAAAGGCTGATTTGACCTTCCCTTTTAAAACTGGGATAAATAGAGCGCCAACCATGAAGATTAAGGCCGGTGAAAAATAGTTAGTCATAATATTTTTCGTTTCTCTTAATGAAAATTCTTAAAAGCCTGGCGATAAAAATCAACAACACACAGGAGATGAAGCCATAAGCGGCAAAAAAATCAGGTACCCCTTCCCATGGAAACTCGGCATGCTTATAGATAAAAAAATCGATAATCAGGAGTAATATTAAAGAAGCGTAAAAAAAGTTTAAAAGCCTTTTTACATTTTTAGGCTTGTCAAATATTTTCAATTCTTTTTTCATTTAAAGGTTTCCTTTCACCACGAAGGACACGAAGGTGTGATCTTCATGTTAGAAAAAAGATCTATAAAAAACAACTCCCAGATAAATCACCGCTACAACCACAGTGATACCTAAAACGGTTTTATATCCCGGTACAGGCTCATGGGAAAGTTCCATTTTTTCTTCTTCAGACATATTAGTATCCCCCTAAAAGATATTGAACAGCATTTTCGGCCAGTCCTAGAAAGGGTTTTGGATAAAAAAACAGAACAACTGATATAAAGGCAGTCAAAACCAATGGAACAAGACACCATATTGGGGGTTCTTTTCTTTCCCCGTTAAACATAGACTCTTCAGGAGTGCAAAAAAAGGCCCTGTAAACAATAGGCAAAAAGTAGGCGGCATTAAGCAATGAACTGGCGAGCAAGACCACCAGCATCATATATTGACCAGCTTCGAGCGTGCCTAAGACCAGGTACCATTTGCTGATAAATCCTCCGGATGGTGGAAGACCGATAACGCTCATTGCGCCGAATAAAAAAGCGATCATAGTGATGGGCATCCTTTTTCCTATGCCCACCATTTCGCTGATGTTCTTTTTCCCTGTGGCTACAAAAATGGCTCCGGCGCAAAAAAAGAGGGTGATTTTACCAAATGCGTGCATGCCTATATGGAGTGCGCCGCCGGTGATTCCTTTTGGTGCCAAAAGTCCCAATCCCAATATGATATAGGACAATTGACCAATTGTGGAAAAGGCAAGTCGTCTCTTTAGACCATCCTGTGTCATGGCAATGAGTGATGTGGCCAAGACAGTAAAGGCTGCCAGATAACAGATAACCGTTCCCAAATTCAAAGATAATAACAGATTCGTGCCGAACACACCCGTAACTATCCGTAGAATACAAAACACACCTACCTTGACCACGGCAACTGCATGCAATAGGGCACTGACCGGGGTAGGTGCCACCATGGCTGCCGGAAGCCAGGAATGGAAAGGCATCACCGCGGCCTTGGCAAAGCCGAAAATAAACATAAGCAGCAAAATGGTCATCAGGGTTTTTGACCCTGTGCCGGCCAGAAACCCCTGGCGGGAAAAATCTAGGGTTTCGGCCAGGCCATAAGATATAAGCATGGCAGGAAGAACTAAACCGATGGAAGTGCCTAAAATATATAAGAGATATTTACGTCCTGAAGATCTAGCTTCCTCATCTTGATGATGGGTGACCAGTGGATACGTTGCCAAAGAAAGCATTTCATAAAAAAGATAAAGGGTCAAAAGGTTGGCAGAAAAGGCTACTCCTATGGTGGCTGAGAGGGCTAGGGCAAAAAAGGAAAAATAACGAGTCTGACTGTGTTCGTTAAGACCACGCATATAGCCTATGGAATAGGCGGAAGTTATAATCCATAGGGAAGAGGAGACAAGGGCGAAAAGTAACCCAAACTGGTCCACTTTAAACTGCAGGGGAACGCCGGGCAGGATATGGGCCACTGTATAAACGATTGTCGTTCCGCCTAGTACTATTGGCAGCATGGAGGCTACAATTAGGAATTTGACCGATGCCGCCAAGAATGTCCATGATTCCCTGACATTTGCCGACCTGCTCGATATCAAAATGGGTACCACCAACAGGGAAGCTAAAACAGCCAGAAGCGGCTTTATGGATATAATCTGTTCCATATTAATTCCAAACTACCCTAATTGAGAAAAACTCAATTAGGCGTTATTAGTTATTTGTTATTCGTTAATTGAATGATGAAAATCGATCTTCAATAGCCGACCTTAAACTAATACCTGAATTTTGCACGTAACTCTACGTCATGAACAGTAAGCAGCGATTTTT
>CAZQOH010000081.1:0-8554 GCA_964594355.1 uncultured Desulfobacterales bacterium | reverse complement strand
TAACCATTTATAATAATTACGTATTTAAAATGTTCAATGGTAAACTTGGGTTAGGGAATATGTACAGCGCTTGTTGGAGATTATCGAAGATCGACCCATTATTTTAGGCGTGGGTGATATGGTTTTAAATGACAACTTGATAGAACGGGTTGAATATATAGGAAAAGAGGTTGAATTGAAAAGAGGTAATTAAGATGATGGATAAAAGAGGCGGCATTCTAAAGATTTTACGTTATATCTTTCTGTCCTTTATTATAGTCTTGGGATTAATTTCTATTGTCGGTACAAATGTACCCGATCCTTTAGGAAGTGATGATGACTCCTCCAAGACAAGTGGCACTAAATGGACATACATGGTCTATATTGCCGGTGATAACAATCTTTCGGATGCAGCAATCGGAGATATAAACGAAATGGAGCAGGTTGGTTCAAATGATAGTGTGAATGCTGTCGTGCAAGTAGAATATAGTCAACAGTATACACCTGGTGTTTCTTTGAATACAATGAGAGGGAGGATTGTCCAGGACAATGATCTGACAACAATAAATAGTCCACTAGAAGATATGGGCGAAAACCTTGATATGGGTGTTAAAGCAACTTTGACGGATTTTATTAAGTGGGCAACAACAAATTACCCGGCGGATTATTATGCTTTAGTGCTTTGGGATCACGGTGCGGGATGGAAGCTTTCGCGTCAGACAGGAGGAGTTGTCAGGGGAGCACTGCAAGATGAGACTTCCGGTACTTTTATGAGTCTTCCGGATTTGGCTTCTGCGGTGAGCGAAAGCGGCGTTCAATTGGACATAATAAATTTTGATGCATGTCTTATGGCCATGTACGAAGTAGTTTATGAATTTAACGGATTGACTGATTATATGGTTTTTTCTGAAGAGGTTGAGCCGGGAGATGGTGATCCTTATAATACTATTTTACAAGACCTTGTCGACAACCCAAATATGACGCCTTCTGAACTGGCAATAACGATCACTAAAAAATTCAAGGAATTTTATCAATCCTATAACCGTACTAACATCACAAAATCAGCGGTTGACATGTCAAAAACAACGCAACTACACAATCAGATCTGTGAATTGGCTCAATTCATGAACAACGATATTGATAATGAACGAGTATATATACAAGACGCAAGAGACAATTCTATAAATTACCAATATCCTGAAAATCGTGATCTGGGTGATTTTTTGGGAAATTATATTAATTTAACTTCTAATAGTGACATTATAAACAAAATGATCGAAATACAAACAACTTTAACCGAAATGGTTATTAGCAATGAGATTTTTAGCCCAACAGAAAACGATCCAATTACCGGTTCGGACGGTCTTGCCATCTTTCTGCCGAAACGTAATGAGGTTACGACTGACGATTTAACAAAATATTCGCTCCTGGCCGTCAATCAATCAAGGGTGATCGGAGAAAGCACCTGGGGAAGCTTTGTTGACCTTTTAATAACAGGTGAGATAGATCAAAATCCTTTGCAAACAGGGGAAGGCAGATTTGCTATAATGTTAAAATGGGATACAGATGCAGATTTAGATCTGCTCATTAATGAACCTGATGGAACCTGGGCAGCACCATTTATCGGCGCTACATCACCAAATGGATTTTTATCGGAAGATTCTATTGATTCTGGCGAGTCAACGGAAAATTATGCTGCTGCAGAAACCGTGGAAAAGGGGTATTACAATATATTTGTAAGCTATTATGATGATGGTCCTTCAACATCCGGACCTACAACTGCCTCTATTTATATTTTAGATCTTGCTAATGGAATTAATGAGTTTCCTGCCCAACCTGATTACCAGAAGGAGATGGATCTATCCAATCCGGCACCCTGGTATTCAGAAGTATGGAATAATGATTATTCTGACTGGTGGTGGCCAACCTATGTGGAACGATCACTAAACAGTGAAAACTCTTTAGGTGATTCGAATATTAATATTAATTTTATCGTCATCCCTTCAAAAAAGAAATTAAAGAGGCTTCCACCAATGGATTAGACGTTATCCGTTAATCGTTAATGGTTATTGGTTCGTGGATTATAATTGATCGATTTTATATCTCATTGCTGATAGATAAATGAAACCGTGACAAATACATTTTCAAATAACGAGTAACCAATAACGAATAACATCCAATTGATCATTTTCACTCAATTGGGGTTAGGCGATTGTCAAAATTTAATCAGAAAGGGGCATCCTGTGAAGTTTAGGTATATACATATAAGTCTGTTGCTGGTTTGGCTTATTGGAGCTGTATGTGCGGGATGTATCGCACTCGCCGATGAGACAAATAGAATCAAAAATGACAAGACTAATACCAGCGGGGAAAAAGTGCTGACAATAAATGAAATCAGAACAAAGCTTGATCAATATTTAGGAAAAGAGGTAACGCTAAATGCCTTTTATGGTGACCCGCGCAGGGAATGTACAGGTAATCCCTTTACGAGAAGTGACTGGATGATTTATGATGAAACAAATGCCATATATGGAAGCGGTAAGAGACCGCCGGTCGGCATAGAGCAATATAGCCGACGTGACTGGGGTACACCTATCGAGGTGCAAGGGGTAGTTATGCAAACGGACAAAGGGGTCCCTTACATTTTTATAACTGAAGTAAAAATAAGAAAGTAATGAAGCTATAATTGATGAATTTGTAAAAAGATGAGTTCATCAAGTTTACTCACCGATCTTCTCTTTAAATCTTTTTATTGTCTCTTTATAATTTTGGCTCCCAAAAATAGCCGAACCGGCAACAAAAACATCTGCACCCGCTAAAGAAATTTCATCTATATTTTCTTCCTTAACTCCGCCGTCTATTTCAATCAATGTTGCCAGTTCCCTGTCTTGAATTATTCTTCTAAGGGCATTTATTTTCGATAAACTGTTTGAAATAAATTTCTGCCCTCCGAATCCCGGGTTTACACTCATGATCAATACAAAGTCGACATATTCAAGACTCCAATCAATTGATGAAAGCGGTGTAGAAGGATTCAAAACAATGCCTGGAGACCGACCGGCTTCTTTTATCATCTGAATCGTACTGTTTAAGTGTATACAGGTCTCTACATGAACGGAAATCATTGTGGCTCCTGCATCTACAAAATCCTGAATAAAGAACTCAGGATTTTCAATCATCAAGTGAACGTCAATGGGGAGTGATGTTACACGTTTTACGGCTTTAACGATGACAGGTCCCATAGTTATGTTAGGTACAAAGTGGCCGTCCATAACATCCACATGTATCCAATCCGCCCCTGCTTCTTCAACAGACTTTATTTCATCTCCCAACTTTGAAAAATCTGCGGACAATATCGATGGTGCAATAAGTTTCATAATAATATCTCCATTTGATCAATCCTTTTAGTTATTCTATTAAGAAATATGACATTTTGTAATATTTTAGATTTTGAAGCGAACCTGTTATTAAACAGCTAATAAACTATGGTTTTTACAAGTTCTTCATCTTCATACAGAAAAACGGTTGTATCATCATTTGTCGGAATCAAAAGCCAGACTTCTTCACCTGGTCTTACAAATTCATCGAAAAGATCATTAGAAATTCCAGAAAGGTTTAATTGAACCCTGATACGCTTTTTTAAAAATCCGCTTTCTACCCTGTATCTTAAAAGACCGCTCATCCTTTTTGCATGTAAAAATTTCCGATCATTCCCGCCGGGTTTTCTGTTTATGACGATATTGATAATGGTTCCTTCAATAACGCGAAGCCCCGCTAAAGGTTCCTGGTTAATAATAGCATTTTTAGGTTTGTTTTTATAATAGAAAGATTTTATCTCTCCGAGTAAAAGATTGCTCCTTTCGGCTACAATAATTGCATCTTCAAAAGATAATCCTCTAAGATCAGGCATCTTATATGCTTTTGGCCGCATCCCCATACTTATAAGAAGATCTACACATTTACCACGTCTTATCATGTCTCCCGTCGAAGGTGTATGGGCAATGATATCGTCTTTCTTTATGTTTTCGTTGTATGTATTGGATAGTTCTTCCCGGCACAAGCCGTTTTCCTCGAGGATGATACTTGCCTGTTGAACTGAAAGTCCCACAAGATTGGGCATCAAAATGGTTTCAGCACCTTTTGAAAGTATCATCCTGACATCGCGTCCTTTTTTAATTTCCATACCGGGTTCTGGTTGTTGAAAGATTACATAGTCCTTTGGGATATCAGAACTGTATTCGGAACCTTTAACTTTTGTATTTAGCCCTAAATCTGTTAAAATTCTAAGAGCATAAACTACATCTTTTCCAACAAGGTCCGGAACAACCACAGTATCTTCACTCTTTATAATGGTTGTCAGTGTAAAGTATGCGCTTATCCCAACAACAAAGATAAATGCAATAAATAAGGCAGATATTTTTAAAATCCGTGTAATCATTTTATCCGTTTAAGGCAAACTGAGAAAAAACCGTCCATGTTGTTTATATGGGGATAGGTTTTTAAGTATCCATCTTTATTTATCAGAGAATGGATTTGCGGAGGAAATCCCACAAGGTTATTATCTATAATAAACTCAGAATGCATATTTTGAAAGGTTTTTATTACTTCTTCGTTTTCCTCAAATTCTGTGCTGCAGACTGAATAGACCAAAACACCTGATGGTTTGAGAATATGCGCCAGGTTGTTCAAAAATTCAATTTGTTTTTCTTTATAACGCGTTAGATTATTTTCTGAAGTAAACCATTTTGCATCCGGGTTTCTCCGTAAAACTCCCAGACCCGAACAAGGAGCGTCTACAAGAATCCGGTCAAACATTCCAAGGGATTTTGTATTTAAAGGATTGTTTAGATCATGAGTGTAAGTTGAAACAATTGAAACTCCAAGCCGTCTCATTTCGGATTCAAGACTCAAAAGCTTTTTCTCATGGTTGTCAAGGGCTATAATTGTGCCGATATTTTTCATCATCTGGGCGATATGCCCGGTTTTTCCGCCTAAACCGGAACACGCGTCTAAAACAGTTTCACCTGGTTGTGGGTTTAAAAGCTGAGTGACAAGCTGGGCCCCTTCATCCTGAACCTGGAACCATCCATTTTTAAAAGCTTTCATTTCCGGAATAGATCTCTTTGGGTTGAAAAAACATATTCCATCCGTTGAATAATTTGTGCTTTCAATCTTTTTAACATCACGTTTGAGGTTTGTTTTAAGCTTTTTAAACGTAGTTTTAAGTGTATTGGTACGTATGGTAATGGGAGGAATGCTATTTATCGAATCACAAAGCGCCATGGTTTCTTTATACCCAAAGCGACCAAGCCATCTTTTTATTATCCATTTTGGAAAAGATTTATTTACAGATATTGCAGTCACAGTATCTTTTTCTATATCCGGGAAGGGGATTTTTTTATATCCTCTAACAACATTTCTCAAGAGTGCATTTACATATCCCACAATCCAGGGTTGCTTCATGGGTTTTACCATTTCTACGGATGTATTAACTGCAGCAGAGGCGGGTACTTTGTTTAGAAATACTATCTGAAAAAGGCCAAGCCTGAGGATGTTTAAAACCATAGGATCTATTTTATCCAAGCGAGTTTCAGAAAACTGCGCAATTATCCAGTCGAGCTTTCCTCGCCATCTCAAAACACCGTATATTAAGGCATAAAGCAAAGCTTGGTCTTTTCTTGAAAAAGGAGAGTCTTTGACAAGAACATCTTTTATAACACCGTCAAGTGTTTTGCGTTGTTTATCAAGAGTATTTAAAATAAATAGTGCGGTTTTACGCGCATCATGACAGTTGGTAGATGCTGGAGAAAGAGTCATTCATTCCTATACTATCAAGTTAAAACGGTTCCCGGGGGGATCTTGTTTCCTCTTAAGAAATCTTGAATTAAGAGGCGCTTTCCTGAAGCACCCTGAATCTCCATAATTGACAGGACTCCCTTTCCGGTTGCAACAATTAGTTCATTGGAAAATCGTTTGACTACGGTTCCAGGGTTCTCGTTAGAATCGATTGTCGCTGGTGAGGCCTTGAAGATCTTAAGACGTTTGTTGCCGTGGGATGTAAATGCACCGGGCCATGGTGACATCCCTCGTATAAAGGCATCAAGGTTTTCGGCCGGCATTTTCCAATCAATATGGCCGTCCTTTTTTTTTAATAAAGGTGCATAGGTAGCTTTGGTATGTTCCTGGGGTATGGGAGTTACGTTGGTCTCAATTGCTTTCAATGTCTTTATAAGGAGTTCTGAACCGAGAATTGATAGCCGGTCATGAAGGGTAGCAGATGTATCATAAGGGAAAATTTGTTCTTTTACAGACATTAGGATGTTACCTGTATCCAAACCTTTATCCACAAACATGGTAGTGACACCTGTTTCCTTTTCTCCGTTTATGATGGCCCATTGAATTGGTGCCGGTCCGCGATATTTTGGAAGGAGTGATGCATGTATATTTATTGCTCCAATACGCGGTATGTTAAGGAGAGATTCCTGAAGTATCTGACCAAACGCGACTACGACAAATAGGTCAGGTTTAAGCTTTGCCACACTTTTTTCAAATTCGTCGGTTCTGCACGAAGGAGGCTGAATTACATTATAATCCAGCCCTAAGGCGATCTCCTTCACTGGGGGTTGAATTAACTTGCGTCCCCGTCCTTTAGGACGATCAGGTTGCGTTACAACTAAAACCACGTTATAATTGCTTTTGTGTAAAGCTTTTAAAGTAGGCACGGCAAAATCAGGTGTGCCCATAAAAATTATTTTGAAATTCTTCACGTTTTTCTTAATGCTTTTTGTACACGTCGCTTATAAAGTTGTCTTTTTAAAGAGCTTATATGATCAATAATTAATGTTCCGTTTAAATGATCAATCTCATGCTGCAAAACTAAAGCCAAAAGTTCGTCAGCCTCAATTTTCAAAGGTTTTCCTTCCCTATCAAGACCTTCAACCAAAATAGAAGATGATCGTTTGATGTCTGTTCTTAAATCGGGAACACTGAGACATCCTTCGTTTTCAGACAATATCTTTCCTTCACTGGAAATTATCTTTGGATTGATAAGAACCTGCAAAGATCGTTTTCCTTCCTTTAGCGATACATCATAAACGATGATACTTTTGTCGTAACCAACTTGTATCGCCGCCAGTCCAACTCCTGGTGCTTCATACATGGTTGAGGCCATGTCATCAATAATCTTTTGGATATCTCCATCAATATTTTCAACAGGTTTTGTGGGCTGCTTGAGAAATTTATCCGGAAATGTTAGTATTTTAAGGATCGGCATGAGAAAACTTCTAAATGTTGATTATTTTAAAAATTGCCACTAAGGCACCAAGACGCTAAGATTATTGAATATTATTGTCCATTATTCTTCTTGTAATGCACTCTTATATTTCAGATAAGAGTACAAAATTGATATATTTTTTTACCTTTCGTGTCTTAGTGTCTTGGTGGCCAAATATCTACTTGCAAGACACAAAGCTTTCAGGAAAGGATTGTTCGTGCCTTCTTGATATCCTTTTTAATCTGCTCTGATAGTTCGGAAATATTTGAAAATTTTATTTCATCTCTTAGTCGCTTTATAAAGTTAACGCGGATTTTTAAACCTATTAAATTTTCATCAAAATCTATGATATGAACTTCAACTGTAAATACATGGTCGTCAAAAGTGGGGCTGTATCCGATATTGGCAACGCCTTTGTATTCTTTGTCCGTCTGTTCCACTGTGACGGCATATACTCCGGTTTTTGGACATAGCTCATCATGGAGCTTTATATTTGCCGTGGGAAATCCGAGGAGTTTGCCTCCTCTATTTCTCCCTGTTGTAACAATCCCCCTGATCTGGTAGTTACGGCCCAAAAGCTTTTGTGCTTCGGCAACCTTCCCATCCGTGACAAGTTTGCGAATACTGGTACTACTGATCCTGCCAGGCCAATCTGTAAGTTGTATCCAATTGACCACAAAAACTTCAAAACCAAGATGTATTGAGAATTTTCTTAAGAGATCCAAACTTCCTTCACGATTTTTACCGAAGGTATAGTCTTCTCCAACCACGATGGCTTTCATACCTAAATGGTTTACCAGCAAATCTTCCACGAATTCATTGGCTGTTAAGGCGGCAAAATCTTTATTAAAGGGTATACATATAAGAACGTCAATGCCGGAATTTTCGATAAGTTCCATCTTTTGTTCATGCAAGGTAATAAGAGGTGGATGGTCGTTTTCCTTTAATATACGCATAGGGTGTGGCTCAAAGGTCACGATGACTGAAGTGCCGCCAATTTTCTCAGCTTTTTCTATTACCTTTTGGAAAAGGGCCTGATGCCCTAAATGTACACCATCAAAGTTACCTATGGTAATAACTGCATTTTTATACGGTTTTGTAATCTTTTCAATTTGTTCAACAAAATCCATTATATATTTTTTCAACCTTTATTTTTAAATTTTCAGTTAAAAAACTTGTTTAAAATCCCCTTTAGAAAAGGGGAAAAAATAATGTCTTCCCATTAAAGGTAGTTAGTGGAATTAAATACTTACGGCTTTATTTTGCCCCGAAAAACCTGGTCCTTTGGGCCAGGTCAGAGGC
>CAZQOH010000080.1:0-8562 GCA_964594355.1 uncultured Desulfobacterales bacterium | reverse complement strand
TATCCACCCTTCTTTAAAAAATGTCTCACCGATATCGGGAATCTTTGGAAATATACTTCTCAAATCAATGATTTTGTCATCCTTCCAAAGACCCGGTTTCTCTTTTCCCTTTTTACCAAAGCGTATAAGTTTCATGTATCACCTCATGAGATCTTTGCAAAAGGAGGCGTTTTGCAAAGGTCTCATTTTTAACATAAAAAGCAGCACATTGCAAACGCTCATGGGCGGGAATTTGTCTAATCAGTAAAAGTAATACCCAACATACTATTTATTCAACAAATTCATCAACACCCCGAAGATCACAGCTCAAGACAAAACTGGAAAAATGAGCCCTGCGACTCTCTTCTATAGTGTTTGTCAAAATAATGTTCCGTTTCAAAGAATGTATGAAGCGTCTGAGCTTCCGAGCTAATCAATTTGGGGACATTTGATTAAGCGTTCTTGGCGAAGCGGAGCGTAAAAATTGAAGCTGTTTGAGTCCCGAGCGTAGCGAGGTCGAGTTCTTTAATTTTAGCGCAGCGAGCCGTAGAACGCTTCAAATTGTACCCACGATTAGCCCGGAAGTTCAGACGCTGGTCAATCGGAACATATTTATGACAACCGGTATATATTGCTTTTTAGATATCAATCAGTAATAGTACTTATTCTTAAAGAATACATTTTCTTTTATGAATGTATGAAATGATACGATAATGAAAGGAGGGTTTTTTATGACTTCCATATACTATAAATCTGCCTTAGAGCTGGTTGAACTAATCCGAACGAAACAAATTTCTCCAGTTGAAGTAATGAATGAAACCATTAAGAGAATCGAAGCTGTGAATCCAATCATCAATGCCTTTGTGACCATGCGTGTTGAACAGGCTATGGATGAGGCAAAAGCTCTAACCGAGCTCTTATCCGCAGGGAAAGACCCTGGACCTCTGGCAGGCATTCCCATCGGTGTAAAAGACTTAGAAGATGTAGATGGGATGGTCACCAGTTTCGGTTCGGTTCCTTTCAGGAATAATCTGGCCCAACAGGACTCAGTGCAGGTGAAACGGCTCAGGGCTGCCGGGGCCATTGTTGTGGGTAAAACAAACACTCCTGAATTCGGATTTACCGGCTTCACAAAGAATCGGCTGTACGGCATAACCCGAAACCCATGGAATAGAGAACGTACACCGGGCGGTTCCAGTGGCGGTTCCGCTGCAGCGGTTACGGCCGGCATGATTCCCCTAGCGAGCGGTTCCGATGCGGGTGGATCCATCCGAATTCCAGCCTGTTATTCAGGATGTTTTGGGCTAAAACCCTCTTATGGAAGGATTCCTTTAGGCCCCATGCAGTTGCTATATATGAGCCAAATGTGCACACTGGGTCCCATTAGTAGAACGGTGAGTGATGCTGCTTTATACTTAGATTGTGTGGCAGGATATCATCCCGTCGATCCGGATTCCCTCCCTCCCCAAAGTTTATCCTATGTGGAATGCCTGAATATGGTTCCCAAGACCCTGAGAATCGGATTTAGCCCCACTCTGGGATATGCTCGAGTACAAAAGGATGTTATGAGTTTGGTGGAAAAGGCAGTGAAATCATTTGAACAAATGGGTCACACAGTGGAGATCTGGAACGGAAAACTTCCAGATGTAAGTCATGCTTGGTCAGAACTCATGACATGTGACATCTATGCGCAGGTTCACCAAGATCTAGAAAGAATCCGTCCGGAAATGGGAAGAACCCTTGTTAAATCCCTGGATAATATAAAAGACCTTTCATTAAACGACTTCATAGAAAACCAGAAAATTCTCACAGAGTTGAATCGAACTCTACAAAGGGTCTTTGACCGTTTCGATCTTCTGTTAACCCCCACCATGCCAACTGAAGCCTTTGCTGCAAAAGGACCACCACCCACAGAAATTGATGGCCAGCCGATCTCTCTCCTGGAGGCCGTGGCCTTTACTTACCCCTTTAATCTATCAGGCCATCCTGCTGCAACAGTCCGGGTCGGACTGACAAATGTAGGTCTTCCGGCAGGATTGCAGATTATCGGACCCAGATACCGCGATGACCTGGTCCTTCAGGCCGCCTATGCGTATGAACAAGCATATCCATGGAATGATTACTGGCCTGATATAGGAAAGGGATAGTAAGTTCGTAAAAGATGACAAAGATTATTTGCTATTTTAAGACCTCAATGAGAGTAAATAAAAAGGAAATTAATTCAAGATAAGGAGGCACCATGATTAAATCGGGTTCAGTTGAAAAACATTCTGTTAGTTTCAGGGTTCTAACAAACGACCAGGTAGAAGAAGTCAGACGGGCTGCTTTCGAAGTGATGGCTAAGGTAGGATTTAAAGTTTACCATGAAGGTGCGCGTAAGATGCTTAAACAGGCGGGTGCTTTGGTGAGAGGTGAAATTGTAAAAGTGCCGGAACACATTGTGACAGAGTGTCTCAAGACCGCGCCTAAGGGCTATACGATCTATAATAGAGACGGCAAGCGCGTTATGGAGGTCGAAGGTCGTAAAAGCTACTACGGAACGTCTACCGCAAGTCCGAATACGATGGATGCACTGACTGGTGAAATTCATCCAACGCATGTTAAAGATATCGCAATTGGTGCCAAAGTGGCCGATGCTATGAAAAATATCGATTGGGTAATGCCCATGGGCTCTGTCCAGGATGTACCGCCAACAGTTGCCGATTTATATGAATTTGAGGCTGTTGTAACAAATACGATCAAACCGATTGTGTTTATCGGATATACGGCGCAGGGAGTGGAACATGTTTATGAGATGGCTGCCGAGGTGGCCGGTGGACTGGAAAAACTTCAGGATCGACCTTTTCTCATTTTCTACCCCGAACCGATTTCACCGCTTGTCCAGCCGGCTGATGTGATTGATCGCTTATTTATCTGTGCTGATTTAAATCTACCCCAAATGCAGGGTCCTTCAATTCAATTCGGTGCTACCGCTCCGGTAACACTTGCTGGTGGTATTGTACAAGGTACTGCAGAGTCGCTAATGTGTCTGGTGCTGGCCCAGCTTCGTAAGCCCGGGTGTCCCTGTAGTATGGGATGCAATTTCGGAGTATTTGATATGACTTATGGTCTTCTATCTTTGGCGGCGCCTGAAATGAGCCTCGCACTTGCTGCACAAGCCGAGGTGGCGCAATCATTTGGTTTACCCACATGGGGTCTAGCCGGGTCAACCGGCTCTAAAACGCTGGATGCGCAGGCAGGATCCGAATCAGCATTCACCATTTTAGCTCAAGGACTGGGTGGTCTCAATCTGATCCACGATGTTGGGTATATGGATAACGGTATGGTCTGTTCTACGGCTCAACTGGTTTTAGGTGATGAAAATGTCGGGATGGCCAGACGGTTCATTAGAGGAATAGAGGTCAATAGCGATACTATGGCTCGTGATGTGATTGAAAAGGTTGGACCCGGAGGTCATTTTCTTGAGGAAGCGCATACCTTTAACCATTTTAAAAATGAAATCTGGGTGCCCAGATTGATGACGCGAAAGTTCCGTGAGGAATGGCAACAAGAAGGTTCTAAAGATATAGCCACATTAATTCAAGAAAAACTCGAGGATATCTTGAAAAATCATGAAGTACCTTCTCTACCCGACAAAACACTTGGTGCTCTGAAGTCGATACGGGAAAAGAGAGAGAAAGAGATGTTAAATAGTGATCGATAAAAAATATATAGATTAAAACCGCTTATGTCATAACCGTATAAAGCTGTTGCCCAAATATAAATCCCTTTGAATGATCATTAAAGCGCCTTAACGTCCCCGAGATCAAAGCACATTTTGCACAAATGTCCCCTATTATATGGCCGCTAAAAAAATAGGCCTTCCGATTTTTTAGATTTTATTGTATGATGAATTCGACTTTTTTACGAATTCATCAATTTTGGATACCTATGCACTTCTCCTCAATAATATATGTCCTGGGAACTTTATTAATCGTTACCGGTAGTTCCATGGTATTTCCCTTAATATGTTCCTTATATTACAATGAAGGGGATCTATTTTCAATTTTAATTTCCGGTATAATTACAATTTCATTGGGACTACCATGCTGGAGATTTTTTCGAAATAATCACGATTTAAACATAAAAGACGCTTTTGTCATTTCTGTCTTTGGATGGATGTTAATCTCTGCTGTTTCCGGCCTCCCTTTTATGATCTATGGATCTATTCCTTCCTTTACCGACGCTTTTTTTGAAATGATGTCCGGTTATACAACTAGCGGAGCAACCATACTCACGGACATAGAAGTGGTACCTCACGGGCTATTGTTTTGGCGAAGCGAAACCCATTTGCTCGGTGGTATGGGGTTTTTGACGTTAACTGTTATATTCCTACCGCATGGAATGGGGGGACTTCGTATATTTCGGGCAGAGTCGAGTCCTGGTCAGGTTATTACCAAAGAAAAATTCATACCCCGCAATAGAGATACCATGATCTGGCTCTGGGGGATATATTTGGCCCTAAACCTTCTAGAAACACTATTATTATGTCTTGGGGGAATGTCCCTTTTTGATTCTTTGTGTCATTCCTTTGGAACGGTATCAACTTCAGGATATTCCCCAAAAAATGCCAGCATAGGATTTTATAACAATGCATATTTTGACTGGATCATCATTCTATTTATGTTTTTAGGTGGGATGACCTTTTTGCTTTTTTATCAGATGTTGAAAAAAGACTGGCAAGCATTAAGAATAAATACTGAATTCCGCTGGTATGTGGGTTTTTTGTTATTTTTTTGTGGTATTGTTTCATGGATTTTATGGAAAGAAAATATTTATAGTAGCTTAATGGATTCTATTAGATATGCAACATTCCAGGTAATGTCTATTTTAACCACAACCGGATTTACCAATGCCGATTATGAAAAATGGCCTCAGGCTGCCCAGATGTTTATATATGCGGTGTGCTTTATTGGAGCCTGCGCCGGATCAACCACCAGCGGCATCAAAGTAGTCCATTATGTCATTATATGCAAATATATGTATGCATCAATAAGAAAGATTTTTTTACAACCCATGACTGTTATATCCATCCGGCTTAACCAGCGTCCTATTGACTCCTCAATAGTAGATATTGCCATCTGTTATTTTATTGTTAACATTTTCATGGTGCTGGGAGGGGGTTGTTTTATGGTGTTAGTTGATGATATGGACTATGTTACAGGTATGAGTTCCGTAATTGCCACACTCATGAATATAGGCCCGGGATTTGGAGCAGTGGGGCCATCAGAAAACTATGCTCATATTTCTGATGTGGGGAAATGGTTCTTATCCTACAATATGCTGGTTGGCAGGCTGGAAATGTTTTCAGCATTGGTAATATTCTATCCGTCGTTTTGGAAGAAATAACACCCCTTTTCACACCCCAATTTTTAACCTTTCCTTTATACTAAAAAAATTTTTCGAACATCTTTTAGCTGAAGCGAAGTACAGACAACGATAACATGTTCGTTATCGTGGATATGGGTGTCTCCCACGGCAATTTCCCACTCTCCATTGCGAAAGACTCCACCAATGATCATTTTTCCCTGGAGTGAAGGATCCAATCTGGCGAGAGGCTTGCGGGTAATAGAGGAGTTTGGAGCGGCAACGAGTTCAACCACTTCCGCATCGAACCCATGCAGGTGGGCCACAGAAATCAATTCACCTCTGCGAATGAATTTTAAAATCTCGGTTCCTGCCAGAATTTTCTTGTTCAAGGCTATATCCAACCCAATTGTAGAGGCCAGTACCAAATAATCCTCTTTATTAACTAGAGCAATTGTTCTTTTTTGCTTACCTTCCGAACCGCGATTTTGTTCGTTCATCAAATGTTTTGCCAACAGGCAACTCATAATATTGGTTTCATTCTCTCCTGTTGAGGTGATAAAAGTATCTATATCCAACAGCCCTGCCAAAGCCAGAACATTCACATCTGACCCATCTCCATGTAATATCTCTGCGTTTTTTAACGTAGAGGATAACTCTTCAGCACGTTTATCATCTTTTTCAATCAGTTTAACCTCAAAGGTTTTTCCTAATAACTCGGCTACCCGGCTTCCCACCAAGCCACCTCCCAGAATCATCACTCGATGAGTTTGATGCTTTTTTACGCCCGTCAGTTCCATTAGACTGGATAAATCTTCGTTGCTGGCCATAATAAAAACTTGATCTTGAGGTAAAATCTCATGCTCCCCGCCGGGGATGATCGTGGTGATTCCACGCGCAATAGCAACAACTCGGAAAGGAAAATCATGATGAATCTGGGATATTTCTTTTAATTTCCTGTAAGCCAGAGGCGATTTTTCATGAATACGAGTAGCCATGACTTGCAGTTGCCCCTGGGCGATATCTATTATTTCGTTCCCTGCTCTGAGTTTAATCAGTCTTACAATTTCTTGAGCAGCCAACTCTTCCGGATGAATAAGCAAATCAATTTTTAAATCTTCAGCATTGAGAATAGAATCTTCATTCCCAAAGTCCTGGGAACGAACCCGGGCAATCTTACGCTGAATTCCAAAGCGATCTGCAATCATTGAAGACAGCATATTCACGGCATCATTATCAGTAACTGCAATGAGAAAATCCATCTTCTCTGCGTTGGCTTCTTTCCAACACTCGATACTCAAGGCATTGCCTTTAATCAGCCGGGCATCAATACCTCCATCGGCATAGCGAATCAGTCTACTATCCGACTCTATGGTTGTGATGGCGTATCCTTCATGTACCAAGCGCTTTGCCAGATAGTATCCGACTCCGCCAAGTCCTAAAATCAAAATATTTTCAGATGGTGTGGTTTTTTTTGTAAACATGGTTAAAAATAGAAAAAAGTAATACTTTACGTTCCCTTTTGCCTCCCGCATTGGCGGGATGTAAGACCCAAGAAGTCGCTTTTCGAAAGTAGATTAAGCTAAATTTAAAATAGTTTGTGTGATCAGGGCAGATTGAGACCTTTGAAAAATGCTCAATTTTGTTCAAGTTCAAGGAAGGCGAAAATTTTAACCACAGGAATACACGGAGTATTTTGAGGATTAAAATTTGAGCCTGACACAGAAATTGGGCAAAAGGGGGCGTTTTGCAAAGGTCTCAGATTATCATATATAGCCCCACCAATATGAAGATACCGGCGATATAAATTCAAATACTGGATGCAAGCCTTGTTGTCAACTCGTTATTTTAATCCAAAATTTCTAAATTTCATGGATTTTGAGTGCAGAATACTGTTTGACCGAGGCTGGATTTTTATTGAAAGCAGGATTCAATCTGCCTCAAGATCTAGATCCTATAGTTCGCTGTGCAGGGAGATTCCATTGTCTTTATACATTTTTTATTCAGAAAACAAAGCCTTCGATACTCTCAAGGAGTATAACCTTATGGTAATTTATAATGTTTGTCAAAATAACGTTCCGTTTCAAAGAATGTATATAGCATCTGAGCTTCCGAGCTAATCAAAATAGAAACCCTTTTAAATTCTTAAAAAACTTTATTTTCCTCTAATATTGACACCACACAAGCCTCTCTATACAATGATTTTTACTGATCTCACTTCGAATCCTCAGATCATACTCAATTCTGATGAAATTGGTCTTAATACAGATATCGTCATGATTACTACCGAAGAAGAAGAGTATATATTGACCCATGCATATATACCGGAGCACCTGGTCGGACTGATGACGCGTGTATCTGGTGGAGAGCCGTTTCTTGTGGATGACTATTTTTATTGCCGCAAGGGTGATTGGATAATTATTGTAGGATACCCCCTGCAACATGATTTTATCATAAATGAATTTGAAACCGTATTTAATAATTTAAAAAAGAAATACCGCCCTAAATATGTATCTCTTTTAGCACCTGAGTTGCCGCCTTCGGTTGCTGACTCTTGTCGGGAGAGAGAAAGTGACAATTATTATACGCTGGATATTGAAAACATAACAATAAGCAGCCGTTTAAAGCGTATAGTAAACAAGACTCTGAAAAGTTTAAAAATCGAGCATTCAAACCATTTTCGTAAAGATCACAACGAACTCTCATTAGAATTCATTGAAAGGGTTGATCCTCCTCCCCGTGTTAAAGAGCTTTTATTAAAAATGCCTGAATATGTCGGTCATTCAAGCAATTCCATTGTTTTAAATGCATGGGACTATAAAGATAATTTGACTGCCTTTTACGTAGTAGATCTATGGGCTAAAAATTTTTCCACATATGTGATAGGATGCCATTCAAAAATAAATTATGTTCCAGGGGCATCAGATCTTTTATTTTTTGAAATGATTAAAAAAAGTAAGGAGTGTGCAAAGAATTATATTCATCTTGGTCTTGGGGTAAATAAAGGTATACGGCAATTTAAGAAAAAATGGGGAGGAATTCCCTCGCACAAATATGAAATGTGTGAACTTGTCATGAGGAAGCCTTCGATATTTGATGTCTTCAGGGAAATGCGGATTCTGAATGGGCAATAGTTAAGTGGACAAATATCATTAAAACAAATTAACCACTCAACAACTTAACTATACCGGTTGTCATAAATATGTTCCGATTGACCAGCGTCTGAACTTCCGAGCT
>CAZQOH010000079.1:0-8594 GCA_964594355.1 uncultured Desulfobacterales bacterium | reverse complement strand
AGAATTAGAACAATCCGATGATATTAATCTTGAGAATCTATTTGCAGGCCTCATGTATGGGGTTGTGAGCTTTGGAAAAGATGATCCACGTAGGAAGAAAGATGAAAAACTTCAAGCGTTGGGACTAGATATTACTAAACATTATAGTGGAGATGCTTCGCTATTTGAGCTTGGTTGTTACCTATATTTTCGTGTAGATGTTTGGCTGTTTAAGAACAAGCCAAATTTGAGAGAAAAGATATCGACAACTTTTATCAGAGAATATAATAAATTGTTTGCGGAGGCTTTGGGGCTGCGAGATCTATCCGAACGATTTGCGGAACGAATAGATAAATATGGTGAATTAATTAGAAAGGGTGAAGATATCGAAAGGTATCATTTTTATCTGGCACAGCTCATACTCAAGACAAAAGATAATGCGCCACCTCAGAAATACGACTTTGATCGAATGCCTTTGTCCTTGAGTTTTTTTGAAGATACCGGTGTAAAAATGGAATTAATTAGCTGGGAAAAGGCAATGATCCCAGTCATTCTTGAAAGCCTGAATAAATACTGCACTCTTCTAGAAAAAATATCCTAGGATTAGCTAAATAACTAAAAAGTCTGATGGGAAGATTCCCGTTGACATACTGTATTAGACTGTATATAATGGTGAATGTTAGTCATTAACCTTTTTTGCTATTCTCGATTAAACGGAGGAATCAAGTGATAGAAATTCTTTTAACTAAAGAAGCTGCTGAATTATTACGTGTTAGCGAAGAATATTTGCGCGAGCTTATCCGGGCAGGGAAGATCAAGGCATACAAGGAAGGCAGGCGCGGCGGTTATAGGATAACTCGACAGGAAATTGACAAGTATATAAAACGCAAACACGATGAAGAAACAAGAACAAGGTTTAAACGGTATTAGTATTTCCAGAAGGTGAATGAATGTATCGATATCAAAATAACGCTTTTAGGGTAGTAGGATTAACCACCAATGTGTCTATGAAAGAAATTACACAGCGGGTTAATGAGATACGGGTAAAGAAGACGTTAGATATCGATGTTTCTTATGACCTTGATTTTGATTGGATCGGGAAAGTAGACAGAAGTGAACAAAATGTTATTAACTCCCTGCAAAGATTGGAAAATCCTATTTCCAGGTTGCGGGAAGAGATCTTCTGGTTTTGGATTGATACGGATACCGACAAAAAAGCTCTTGAATGCTTAACCCAAGGTGACCGTCAATCAGCTCATGAATTATGGAAATCAGTAATCGCTTCTGATTGTCATGAGGATAAGAAAGTATCTGCTTTAGCAAATCAGATGATTTTATCTCATAGCAGTGTAATAGGAAGGGAAATCGACCTTAGATATAAAGAAGACGCATACACTAAAGGGGTTTGTTCAAAGTGCAGTATGCAGTTCGGACATGAATACAGGTTTTGCATCGAATGCGGCAGTAAATTAAAAGAAGTAAGAGTGGAAAACTCTTCGACTAAGAAAAGAAACATTAGTTTGTCGGATAATCACTGGAAAAACTGGAGATTCGCGATAAACAGAATTTCACTGATCGCGGAAAATGAGGCTTTTTGGGATCGAACAAGGGAAAAGGCCGAGAAGATCAATGATCCAAGGTTGTCTTTAAGTAAGGTACAGGAGATACGGGATACTTTCTTGAGTGATATTGCTAACCCAAATTTCAGATTTTTATCTCAATCACTTGTGTCGAAAGATTATGAAAGGACAAAGCAGCACGCAGCCCTATTAAACGGGTCTTCATTCGCATACGAATATTTAAGAAAAGGATTTAACGAAATTCTATCGTCACACGTTACATTAATTGACAGGCATTGTCGGACTTCAGCAAAGGAAATTGCTGATTTTGATGAGGACGATCAAAAATCAATAGACACAGTCCTTGAAATATACTCTAAGCTTGAAAAGAACGTTTCGGGGACGATATCAGAGGGTAATCTCATAGATTTTAACTGCATATCAGATTATGGATTGGCTCGCGATAAACTGGCAAATAATGTTAAAAATATGGCTATTGTCCTGAATAATTTTTTGGTAGCGGATAAAGTCATGACACCTAAAAAGCGTGAATCGGGCTACAAGAAGGCACACGAAATGGTAAAAAAGGCCATCGAATATGCCGGGTCACAATACACCAAGCAAAAATTCGCCAAAGACGAAGAGCTTGTTAAAAATAATATGGAAGTTGAACGGGTCAACAGAGGTTATTATGAGAAGACCATATCTAATCAAACAAGCACAAGCTCGACAAGGCCAAGCTACACACCGACGAGCAAACCAGCATCGGGTACAAATTGGAAACCTATTATCGGATGGATAGTGTTCATCGGATTTATTATTATAGTTGGTTATCTGAGTGACGATTCATCGAATACAACCTCTACGAAACGATCTTCTTCATACAACAGTCAATCTACGAGTTCCAGCACGAATCTTTACCAAATGAAGACGAGAATTGAGGGTTTGGCGGCAACAATAAATGATAAGGAAGCCAGATTGCAGAACTTAGAAGCGGGCGTAAAATCGGGAACTGCTAGACTGCAGGCTTTGGAATCAGAAATAAACGACCTTGATGCGCGGATAAAAAAGGCATGGTTTGGTAAAGATAAGTTAATAGATGAATTTAACCAAAAGGTGAATAGATATAATGCCATGCTGTCTACCCATAATGGCATGTACTCTAACTATCAAGCTTTGTATGACTCGTATAAGCAGGATGTTACTACGCATGACGCTTTAGTTGAATCTTATAATAGAAAGATTAGATGAGGAGGGATTAAATGCTTCAAAAACCGAAAATAAAGGTTGTGATAAAAAAAGACGACAAGGGCCTGCTGTATTTTTTTAAAAACAAGGCTCAGTTTGATAGATGTGTGGCAGGGGGATGTAAACTTATTTCACCTGATAACGCTCGCGACGCATCAGAATTTGTCCTTTCTATGGATCTCATATCATCTTTATCAATAGAATTATGGCGTCTTGAGAAAAGGATCGATAAGGTAAAAGGCACAATCGACAGTTCAATAACGGATCAATTCCAAAGAATTAAGGATATGCTGGGGAAGCAAGAGATAGAGATATGTGAGCACACAGGAACGGACTACAACGATGGAATGTCTATTAAAGTGCTTCATGTGGAAGAGGTTGGTAATTTATCTCCCGGGAGCATGAAAATAATCGAAACGGTAAAGCCGTCAATTTATTATAGAGGCCAAGTTATTTCACATGGAGAAGTCATAGTTGGCAAATCAAAAGAGAAAGAAAAGGAGTAGGTTATGAATAGACGAACGATTGATTTCGGAATAGATCTCGGTACAACAAACTCAGAAATCGCTTGCATGGAAAAGGGCGAGGTCCGGGTTTTTAAGAATTACAAACGGGAAGAATTTACTCCGTCAGTCGTGCGAATTGATGAAAAAGGCACGATTAGAGTGGGAAGGAAAGCCTATGAAAGGCTTGTTGATGATCCGGATAATACGGTTGGAGAGTTTAAGAGACTCATGGGTACACAACAAGGCAAAGAGTTCACATTAAGCAATAGGACTCTCAGCCCTGAGGAACTTTCGGCGGAGGTTCTGAAAGATCTGAAAATAACAGCTAAAAAGAATTTATTAGAAGAAGACGAAATTAGTTGTGCCGTAATTACCGTGCCATGCAATTTTGAGATAGTTCAATGCGAGGCAACACAAAGAGCGGCAAAGATTGCGGGAATTAAGTATGCTCCATTGCTACAGGAGCCTATCGCTGCCTCAATAGCATATGGTTTTCTTGAAAAAATGCCCAAGGGATACTGGATAGTATTCGATCTCGGCGGTGGAACTTTTGATGTCGCTATTATGCAGGCAAAAGGAGGAAGACTTACGGTTGTTGATCATTTTGGAGATAATCATTTAGGTGGTAAGGATTTTGACTGGAAAATAGTAGAGAGCATCATACATCCTGTACTGGCTAAAGAGTACAACCTGCCAGGGTTAGGCAGAACAGCGGAATATAAGGCTTTGAACGGTGCATTAAAAGCGGCTGCCGAGGACGCTAAAATAGAGCTCTCTCAAATAGAGCATACAGAAATAACGCTTGATTTGGAAAAAAGCAAAGATAAAGACGGAAACGGAATTAATATAAACATTCCGATAAAAAGAGCGCAGTTGATTTCCCTAATAGAGCCATATATTGACAAGACCATAGGTTTGTTCGAAAAGGTACTGAAGAACCAAGGGCTGTCTTCGAGTGATATAAGTCAGTTAATTCTCGTTGGTGGGCCAACACAAATACCTTATGTTCGTGAAAGACTGAAGGCCGCGTTTGACATACCTATTGAATATAAGATAGACCCGATAACTGTAGTTGCACAAGGGGCCGCCATATTTGCCGCTTCCCAGTTGATTCCGGATGAGTTGACAAAAAGGGATTATTCCAAAGTATCGGTTAAACTTGCGTATAATCCAATGACCACAGAGATTGATCCTGCCGTAGGGGGTAGATTTTTCGCTAGTAAGGATGAAGAAAACCTACCAGAGGGCATGCGTGTGCAAATCAACAGAGCTAGCGGTGACTGGGAAAGCGGAATGATAGAAATAAGGGATAATGCCTTTTTCACAAATGTAAATTTACGTGAAAGCAAAGTCAATAATTTCACATTAGCTCTATTTGATAAAAAAGGCAACAAAGTGCCCGTTGAGCCCGATTCTTTTACGATTACTCAGGGTATTTCTGTCGCTGAACCGCCATTAATCAGATCAATTGGTGTGGAGCTTGAAAATGGGGATTTTAGTAAACATCTTAATAAGAGCGAGCCCCTACCGGCACGAAGTAAACCTTTTACCTATCTTACCGCCCGAACTGTGCGTCCAGGTGAAAATGAAGATGTGCTAAAAATACATTTATGGGAAGGGGAGAGTGATATTGCGGATAGAAATAGGCATCTTGGAACATTACAAATTAAAGGGGCAGATGTTACAAGGACGCTTCCAGAGAATAGCGAGGTGGAAATAATTATTAGCGTAGATCAATCACGGGCGGTTTCGGCAGAAGCATTTATACCGTTATTAGATAAGAAAATAAGCGGTATAGTTACTCAAAAGATATCACCCAAACTTGAGCCGGATCATATTAAAGCAGACCTGTGCGGCGAGGAAAAAAGGTTCAAAAAGATAAAGCAGGAAATAGCGCAAGCAAAAGACAAAACAATCGAACACAAATTGACGGAGGCCGATGTTTTCAGTGGCATAGAGGAGATAAGAACCGATGTTCGAGCTGCTGAGGGTGGCGATGCTGACGCGGTGGAAAAAGCAGATAGGAATCTAAAGGATTTGAAACAAAAGCTAGACACTATTGAAAATATGACTAAATGGCCGGTAGCGTTGAAAGAATACCAAGAGATAGTTAGTGATTGTGATGAGATCATCACTTCCTATGGAAACAACGATGATAAGGACCAAATATCAAGCCTTAAGAAGGAAGCTGAAAAAGCCATTGAAAGTAAAGATTTAAACAGGATCAAGAAGCTCACCGAAGACATGATGAATATTCGATGGGCTGTCTTGTTTAGGCAGCCGGGATTTTGGGTTTCCGCGTTTCAGGAAGTCAAAAAAGATCCTGGAAGCTTCACGGATCAGCGGCGGGCTGAAGAATTAATTGACGAGGGGAGTGCCGCGTTACAACGGCAGGACTTGGATTCACTGAAAAGCATAATGTTTGAGCTATGGAGCTTAATGCCGAGGGATGAACAAGAAAAGATCAGTGAAAGGGTAAGTGACGCGGGAATACGGAAAACATGACGATAAAGAAGATCTTAATACCAAAGCACACAAAAATACGTGATACCTACACTATTGATCGATTCCTTGGGGAAGGCGCTTTCGGTGGTGTATATAAGGTGCGTCATAAGTATCTTGGGATACAGGCTCTAAAGATATTCCACCAGGGAAGCATATCAAAAGAGCAAGAGCCTGTACTGTTTAATGAGGCCTACATTCTCTCAAAGATAACCCATGACAATGTTGTGCGAGTTTATGAGGCGAACACCTTTAATCATGATGGTAATAGGTATTGCTATATAGCAATGGAATATGTGGAAGGAGGGACGTTAGCGGAATATATTGAATCCGAGATCAAGCTTCCCGTTGATATCGCGATTAAGCTCCAAAAGGATATTTGTAGCGGTTTGGCAAAGCTGCATAATACAAAACCGCCCTTAGTTCACAGAGACGTTAAACCACAAAATATTATGCTATCGATGCAGCACAATAATCTTGTAGCCAAGGTCTCTGATTTTGGCTTAGCCAAACACGTTGATCCTGTGACGAGGATTACAGAAGCGGCGGGTACGCTGGCATATTTGCCTCCAGAAGGATTCTGGGATTATGAATCTCCGGCCAGTGATGTCTTTTCATCAGGGATCATGTTTTACATTATGGTAACCGGTATTCCGCCATATAAAATGCCCAGTGGATATCAGGCAACCAAGAAAAATGAAATGAAAGCAGCCATAAAGGCATCGCGTAATAAAAAGCCAGAGCCGCCTTCTAAATTCAATACAGATTTAGATAGCGAAATGGATGAAATTATTCTTAAAGCTTTAGAACCAGATATGAAAAGCCGATTTTCTACGGCTAAGGAATTCTACAGCGCCATAGAGGAGTATGAACTACAAAAGATTAAAATACCACAAGAAAACATAAGGGAAGCGCTCCAACTTGGAAAACAATACACGACGATTAAAGACGCTATTATTCTTTTGGAAGAGTCTATATTGAAATTTCCCAAAGATCAGCAAAAGCAATTGAAAGATAAGTACGCTGAAACATTGAATAATTGGAAAAAGGGAGTGGTAATGTGACCAAGCTCATTGTGGTACTTGTATTATCAGGCCCGTTAAAAGGGCATAAATATTTTGTAAAGTCAGACTCTAAGATTCTGATAGGCAGGAGTGATGAGGCGAATATACGGATTGGATATGACGACTTTTGTTCAAGAAGGCATGCCGTCTTATATTGGGAAGGCGACATTTGTTACATAGAAGATCTGGATAGCACTAACGGTACATTTCTAAATGATAAACGCATACATGGAAAGATTGAGATAAAAAAAGGGGATATTATCGGATTAGGAGATACGGAGTTGCTGGCAGGCGTGGAAGACTATCCCAAAAACAAAGCCCAGTCAGTGGAAGAGGATATAACATTCGAAGAATGATTACTTATGAATAAATAACGGAGATGTTGGGTGAATGTAAAAAAATGCACTAAATGCAATAGAGACTTAAACGTAGACGCGAAGTTTTGCGGATTTTGTGGGGCACAATTACCTGCCATTAAACAAGCTAAGGTAAAGAAAAAGACATCTTCCCGCACTGTTAAACAGATCAGTTATGTGGTTATATTCCTTCTCTATTTGAGCTTATCGTATTTTACATCCATAGGTCATGTTATTACCGCCTTTTATGAGCGGTCGCTGGAGCTTGAAATATACGGTTCAGCACTCCAGAGTCATTTCTTAGATTCCTTAATTTATATTTATGATTTTATATGTAGCATGTTCTTTGTAGGCTTATTCGCTTATTGGTTTAAAGGATTAAGAACATGGATGTATTTAATATCAGGACTATTGATGAAATATTGGGTGGGGCTTTTGATAATAGGCATTTATCTAAGCAAAGGGCAACTATTTGACGGTGAGTTACCGGAATCTTTGTATTACATGTTACCGATCCAGATAACAGCCGTATTAATTGGATCTTTCGTGGGGGCAAGAATAGCATCTCGTTTTGGTTATTCGGATGAAAAAGATAAAACCCACTTCTTTTTCTACGGTATGTCGAAGAAGTTCTGGTTCCTCATGACCATAGCATATAACCCCATTCTTGGTTTTTTGAACAAATTATCAGTATTTGCCTTTTATACCGCCTCAAAATCCCTGTCCGAAGTTACCAATTGGACGGAATTTTTCAGCAAAGGATATATCATGGGTGTTTTGATAGTTGTTCTGATACCATTTGTTTTATTAGCCACGTCACTGAAGTTGTTTGCGATAGGGATTGAGGCTGTTAAGGACAAACAAGCGAAATTTCGTCGATTTAAGATTGTCACATTTTTGATAGTAATGCCGCTATTGACGGTATTGATTCCTATTATTAGAAACAGAACATGGTTTTTTTAAAGTTAATTAAGGAGGCGATATGGCCGCGTTAGATATGAAAGAAAAAGTCAAAGGATTCGGAACGGGAATTCTAGGCATATTAATGTTCCTAGGCTTTATGATACTCCCATTTATATTCATATTCGGTATCCTTAAGGTTTCCGAATTCCTTTATCCAATAATATCGGTTCTGGCTGGCGCTTCTATAGGATTATTCCTGCTGATTATTCTGCCGCTTTCACTGTTTAAAAGCTTGCACAATCATCTCGCAGGGATATCGGTTATTTTGTCACATGTAGTAGGCGCATCGGTCTTTATGTTCTCATTTTTGACCATATTTTATTATCTGGGTTGGTTGGCCTTTTTCCTAATGTTTATGTTTCAAATCGTATCACCAATCGCGGCAATTGGACTTTTCTTTAAAGGACAATGGGGTGC
>CAZQOH010000078.1:0-8644 GCA_964594355.1 uncultured Desulfobacterales bacterium | reverse complement strand
AAAGAATCCGTATGGCTCTTGAAGAGTTGGGGCCAACTTATATAAAACTAGGCCAAACACTTTCTACCCGTTCCGATCTGGTTCCGGTCGATTTAGTCCAGGAGCTTTCCAAACTCCAAGATGATGTGCCTTCTCGTCCTTTCAGCGAGGTAAAAGATATCCTCGAAGCAGAGCTTGATTCACCCCATGAAGAGCTTTTTGATTTTTTTGATGAAACGCCTCTTGCTTCCGCTTCAATAGGGCAGGTGCATAAAGCGCGTTTAAAAGATGGTGAAGAAGTTGCAGTCAAAGTTCAACGTTCAGGTATAAGAAAGATTATAGAAGTTGACCTTGAAATTATGCTGCATCTGGCAACACTTATGGAGCATAACATAGAAGAGATATCCCTCCACCGCCCCGTCAAAATAGTTGAGGAATTTGCCCGTACACTAGAAAAAGAAATTGATTACACAATTGAAGCTTTAAATTTGGAACGATTTGCACGACAATTTTTGGATGATTCCACTATCTATATCCCAAAGGTTTTCCGTGATTTAACAACAGCACGTGTTCTCACAATGGAATATATAGACGGTATCAAAGTGTCCGAAATTGATCGTGCGGAAATGATCGGACTTGATAAAAAAATTGTTAACGCACGTGGGGTGGATCTTTTTTTAAGACAGGTATTTGATCATGGTTATTTTCATGCTGATCCTCATCCGGGCAATATCTTTATACTTCCCAACAATGTAATATGTTTGCTCGACTTTGGAATGATAGGCATAATTGACAGGAATACAAGAGAAGATTTTGTTGAATTAATCGACAGTGTTGTGCAGCAGGATGAGTCTAAAGCAACCCAGGTGATACTTAAAATTACCAGTCAGGATTCGGAGCCTGATATCCGTTTTCTTGAAAGAGAAGTAGCGGAATTTATGGGACAACATCTCTATAAACCTCTGAAAGATATTGAAATCGGAAAACTATTACAAAACCTGTTTGAGGTGACATCCCGTCACCGTCTCAGGATCCCACCCGATATTTTTCTTATGATGAAGGCATTTGGAATCGTAGAGGGAGTTGCTCTAATGCTCGATCCGGATTTTGACATGATTACTAAAATCACTCCATTTATTGAACAAGTGAAGCGTGCGAGGTTTTATCCCGATAGAATTGCAAATGATGTAATCAAAATGGTATCAGAAACGCTCCAGTTCATACAACAGTTCCCAAAAGATATACTTGAGATAGCACGTCTGGTAAGACAGCAGAAACTCTCATTTAAACTTGAACATCGGGGGTTTGAAACCATGCTGTCAACTTATGACCAGATAAGCAACAGGATATCCTTTTCAATTGTTATTGCCGCTCTCATTATCGGATCTGCACTTATAGTCATTTCTAATATCCCGCCTCTCTTTTACGGAATATCCATAATTGGAATCATCGGATTCTTAGCGGCTACTATAATGGGAATATGGCTTTTAGTAGCTATTTTGAAAAAAGGAAGGTTATAAGGCGGGACTCAGACATTTACACAATTTAAAATTTTACAAAATATTTATAAGGTGAAAACTGATGACTACTCCTACATATAAATCCTGGCCTTTTAAAGAAGCGCAAAAGTTGCGCAAACGTTTCCAAGAATCTCCAGATATTCCTGTTAGGTTTGAAACTGGTTTTGGTCCCAGTGGCATGCCGCATATCGGTACATTCGCGGAAGTAGCCCGTACGACATGGGTACGGCATGCGTTTGAATTTTTAACCCAATGGCCCACCCAGCTTATTGCTTTTAGCGATGATATGGATGGATTAAGGAAAGTACCTCTAAACATGCCGCAACAGGAAATGTTGGCTGAAAATTTGGGGAAGCCGTTATGTCAAATACCCGATCCGTTTGGTGAGTGTGAAAGCTACAGTGCATATATGAACAATAAATTAAAGGAATTTTTGGATAGTTACAAATTTGATTATACGTTTCAAAGTTCTTATGAAGCATATACCAGAGGTGATCTTAATGATGGTTTAGCCATCATTCTCAAAAAGGTTGAGGACGTTAAAGCAATTATTCTCCCAACGATGAGTGAAGAAAAACAGGTAAATTGGTCTCCGTTTTTTCCAATATGCGAAAAATGTGGCCGAATTAATAGCACCCGGGTGACAGTTTATGACACTGAAAATAATACAATTGAATACATCTGTAATCGAGAAGAAGGGTTAGTAAAAAGTTGTGGACATAAAGGGACAACCTCAATCTTTAATGGCAAAGTTAAAGTGGGTTGGAAAATAGACTGGGCCCTGCGCTGGTATTCTTATGACATTGGATATGAAATGTATGGGAAAGACTTAATTGAATCGGCAAAGCTTTCGGGTAAGATAGTCCGTTTAATGGGCAAAAAACCCCCGACAGGTTTGTCCTATGAGCTCTTTTTGGATGAAGAAAGGCGGAAGATTTCTAAGAGTGTAGGTAAAGGATTAACGATAGATTCTTGGATAAGTTACGCGCCTTTAGAGTCTCTGCTCTATTATATTTTTCAAAACCCTAAACAAGCTAAACGGCTATTTTGGGGGATTGTACCAAAGTCAGTTGATGACTACCTTACCGGTCTAAATAATTATGAAATATTGGATTCAGATAAACAACCGGATTCGACAATTTGGTATCTTTTTAATAAGGGTGTAAATGTACCTTATTACAGGAGCTCAATCAATTTTTCATTGATCAATAACCTTATTTCTGCTGTAGGAGCTGATGATATAGATTTAATTTTGGAATATCTCAAACGATATGATTCATCGATGGAAAAAATTGCTACTATAGTAGAAGATTTAGTGAATAAAGCGATGAATTACTACAGAGATTTTATTTTACCGAATAAGAAATATCGTACTCCTAATGAAAAAGAGAGAGAAATGCTAAAAAAGCTACGTCATGAACTCGCCAAATATGAGGGTAATAATGAGGATGAAATTCAATCAATCCCATTTACTGTAGCTCGAATTTTTAATGAATCTCCAAAGAATTTTTTTAAGATGTTTTATGAAGTTGTGTTTGGGCAAGAGCGTGGACCACGGTTTGGGACATTTGTCCAGCTTGTGGGGAAAGATAAGGCACTTAATTTATTGGATACTGTCAGCAACATCTGAATTTGACATTGTAGGCTTCGGCTATCTATACGCAAATATCGAGATTTAATAACATAATATCTCTTTTTTATTCTCAAAATATGTAATATTTTAGCTGTTTGAAAACAAGGCCGCTTGAAAGATAATTAAATTTTAACCGTGTAAAACTCGCGCATAAGTGAGTGTAAAGAAAGAAAAGTGCATGTCTTTTAAATAAAACAGCTAAGCTATTAAAGCTAATCAGCCTTTGAAACACACCAATTCAGATCCCAGTTCTTTCTTAACACTCACTAATACCCTCAGACAATTACACGGCTTAAAATTTAATCACCTTTCAAGCTTATTTGTATAAACTGGTTTCAAAGGGCTAAAGTGTTATCAAAACATCAAATCAATAATATATAAAAAATGTTGCATTACTGAAAAATATTCTATAATATGGTAATGAAGAAACGAAATTGAAACAACACATATTATGAGGGTATGAAGAAATGAAAAAAAATGATAAACAAAAAGGGGGAAATGATATTTCTTTACCGCTAACATCTTCTTCGGATCTAAGGAGCAGGCAATCCGTAAGAGCAACCTTTAAGTTAACGGAAAAGGCCATTGAAACGATCAGTATTGTTGCGTTTCATATGGGTATAAAGCAAAAATCTCTTTTCGATCACCTTATAGAAGATGCCAGGTCCTTAAATTCAATTGCTCGTGATATTAAACACCCGGAGTTTAGAAAACAAGACCGCATTCAAAAAACCTATGTCATAAGCAGGAAAACCTTGTCGTGCCTTGAGAAGGTATCGAAAAATTTTGGCACCCCTCGAGATGCACTGGTAGAATATTCAATTAAGCGGCTTATGCCCGTTATAACTGAGGAAAGAGCAAAGCATCGAGAACGCAAGAAAATTTTAGGTGAAATTACTGAATATCTGAAGCAGGGTGAAAAAATATTAAGAAAATCCAGAGAGATACTTGGTGAAAATGATCCGATTTGCTATAAATTTGAAAATGCAATGGCAGCTTGTTGTAACGCACATAGCAGTATTAAATCTTTCGTTGAAAGAGGGAAAATAATTGAAGATTATTAGCATCAAATTGATGATCTCGTAAAATAAACTAAATACATCAAAACCCTCCTAGTACTCCTCCTATTTTAGACATATCCCGGTAAAAAATCGTATCTGCATTACTATATCCACAACATTACAAAAAGTAATAAAAATAAATTGACAATATAATATAAATGATTAATTTTTATCAAAATGATAGTTAATTAGCCACTAAGACACTAAGACACAAAGAGAAAAAGAATTTTATAAACAAGGAGGAATTAAAATGAGCAAAGTAATAGGAATAGATCTTGGTACCACAAATTCATGTGTTTCGATTATGGAAGGGGGCGAAGCCGAAGTCATCACGAATTCTGAAGGTGGACGCACTACTCCTTCGATCGTTGCGATTTCAGAGAAAGGAGAAAGATTGGTGGGGCAGATAGCTAAAAGACAGGCCATTACAAATCCCGAAAATACAGTGTTTGGCGTAAAACGGCTTATCGGTCGTAAGTATGACACACCCGAAGTACAAAAGGATATTAAAATTCTGCCGTATAAAATCGAAAAGGCAAGCAATGGCGATGTTCGCATTAATCTTCGTGGGAAACATTACAGTCCCGCGGAAATTTCATCCCATATTCTTGCAAATATCAAAAAGTATGCAGAAGAATATCTCGGTGAGAAAGTTACGGATGCAGTAATCACCGTACCAGCCTATTTTAGTGACAGCCAGAGACAGGCCACCAAGGATGCCGGAAAAATCGCCGGACTTAATGTGTTGCGGATTATCAACGAACCGACCGCCGCATCTCTTGCCTATGGGCTGGATAAGAAATCTGAAGAAAAAATCGTCGTTTTCGACCTGGGTGGCGGTACATTTGATGTTTCCATACTCGAAATCGGTGATGGTGTTTTTGAAGTTAAAGCAACCAACGGAGATACACATTTAGGTGGTGAAGATTTCGATCTCAGACTAATCGACTACTTAGCTGATGAATTCAAAAAAGATCAAGGAATTGATCTGAGGAATGACAAAATGGCTCTACAGCGCTTGAAAGAGGCGGCTGAAAAAGCCAAGATGGAATTGTCCACTTCCATGGAAACAGATGTTAACCTGCCATTCATCACGGCTGATGCCGGCGGGCCAAAACATCTCAACATAGGGATAACTCGGGCTAAGCTCGAAGCTCTTATGAGCGATCTCCTGGATAAACTTGAAGAGCCTTGTAAGGCAGCTTTAAAAGATGCCGGTCTTTCAGCCGGTGGTATAGATGAGGCCATCCTGGTGGGTGGCATGACGCGTATGCCTGCAGTTCAGGAGCGTGTCAAGAAGATTTTTGGCAAAGAGCCAGGCAAAGGAGTGAATCCGGATGAGGTTGTAGCACTCGGCGCGGCCATTCAAGGTGCAGTCTTGAAGGGTGATGTTAAAGATATCTTGCTGCTTGACGTTACCCCGCTTTCGTTGGGTATTGAAACCTTGGGAAGTGTCATGACTAAGCTCATCGACAAAAATACAACCATTCCGACTAAAAAGAGTCAGATCTTTACAACTGCTGAAGATAATCAGCCGGCAGTTTCGATTCATATCCTTCAGGGAGAACGCGAGATGGCTTCCGGTAACAAGACTCTGGGGCGTTTTGAACTGATGGGAATCCCCCCCTCACCCAGAGGGGTGCCGCAGATCGAAGTTAGCTTTGACATTGATGCCAACGGTATAGTGGAAGTCTCTGCAAAGGATCAATCCACTGGTAAGCAGCAGTCCATCCGGATTACGGCCTCTTCAGGCTTGTCTAAAGAAGAAATCGATCGGCTTGTTAGGGATGCGGAACTTCATTCAGAAGATGATAAAAACAAAAAAGAGCTTGTTGATGCCCGAAATGCTGCCGATGCACTGATTTATACAACCGAAAAATCAATAAAGGAATTTGGCGATAAAGTTGATGGTGCTACAAGGGCAGAGGTTGAAGATGCTGCAAGTAACCTTAAACGTGCAATGGAAAGTGAAGATATAGCTGAGATTAAGCGTCTGACCGAGATGTTGACCCAGGCTTCACATAAGCTGGCGGCTTCAATCTATCAGCAGGCTTCGCCGTCTGATGCACAGCAGAGCGGCGGTGGTGCGGAAAACACATGGCATCAAGGTTCCAAAGAGTCGGATGATGATGTGGTTGACGCAGAATACCGCGAAGTCGCATAAGTGATCAAGTCGATGACTTAACAAAGTTGATAGCTTTTGTTTGCAATATAGCAACAAAAAAAACGGTAATCGGTAATCAGTGATCGGTAATCGGTCACTGATCACCGGTCACCGATAACCTGATCACCGATCACTGATTACCGACCATCACGTCATCCAAACGAAACTAAAACGCCTGGTCCGCAACGCTTCACATAACTTTTTGAGAAGTTACTCCTGCAGCTCCTTCAGATTGGCATAATAATCTAGCGCTTCCGGGTTTTTCAGCGCATCTTTGTTAAGTACAGGCTGGTTGTGGATGACTTTCCTGACTGCAATTTCAACCTTTTTCATATTTAGTGTATAGGGAACATCCTTCACAGCCAGGATCTTGGCAGGAACATGTCTTGGCGAAGCATTTGTGCGAATCGTATTTTTGATTTTATTCTTTAGATTTTCACTCAATTCATACCCTTCTGCCATTTTGAGAAAAAGGATCACACGAACATCATTTTTCCAATTCTGACTCACAACAACGCTGTCTTCTATCTCCTCTATCTGATCCATCTGACGATAGATTTCAGCTGTTCCGATCCTCACGCCTCCAGGGTTTAATGTCGCATCTGAACGGCCATACATTACCACTCCACCACGATCCGTGATTATTATATAGTCCCCATGACGCCAGATGGCGGGGTACACATCAAAATATGCTGAATGATATTTTTCGAAATCCGGGTCGTTCCAGAAATAAATAGGCATGGAAGGAAAGGGAGCGGCGCAGACCAGTTCACCCTGCTGGTTGATTACCGGTTTTCCATTTTCGTCAAAAGCCATAACTTTCATACCCAGCCCTCGACATTGCAACTCGCTCGCATAAACCGATCCCATGGGGTTTCCAAGTGCAAAGCATCCGTTTAAGTCCGTGCCTCCTGCAATAGATGCCAGCTGAATATCTTCTTTAATTTCCCTATAGACATACTCGAAACTTTCAATAGAAAGTGGTGAGCCGGTGGAGAGCACGGCTTTTAAAGGTGTAAGGTCATACTCCTCCCCGGGCTTCACACCGGCATTTTGAAGAGCGGCAAGATATCCGGCACTTGTCCCAAAGATCGTAATTTTTTCATCTTGAGCCATTTTCCAAAGTGCGCCGGGAACTGGGTGAAAGGGATTTCCATCAAACAAAACAAGTGTCGCACCCACAGCTAAAGAGCTGACAAGCCAGTTCCACATCATCCAACCGCATGTGGTGAAATAAAAAATTGTATCTTCACGTTTTAAATCGCTGTGCAGTATAAGCTCTTTCAAATGGTGAATAAGAATGCCACCGGCACTTTGTACCATACATTTTGGAAGACCGGTGGTGCCTGATGAATACATGATATAAAGCGGATGATTAAAAGGAAGTTGCTCAAATTCAATTTCAAGATTAGATTCCGAAGATCGGAAGTCATTATATAGAATGGCATTAGGTATCCCTTTGATGTCGGGATGTTGTTCTGTGTATGGTACCACTACTAATTTTTCTATGGAAGGAAGTTCCTTTAAGATATTTGAGATGCGCTCAAGGGAATCGATGTGTTTCCCTTTGAAAGAATATCCGTTGGTTGTAAATAGGATTTTAGGTTGTATTTGTCCAAATCGATCGAGTACCCCTTTTATACCAAAGTCCGGAGAACAGGACGACCAGGTTGCACCCAGGCTGGTTGCAGCCAGCATAGCAATAATTGTCTCGGGCATATTCGGCATAAAGCCGACGACCCTATCACCCACCTGAACACCTGCTTCTTTTAATGATTTGGCAAAGCGAACAACTTCATCATAAAGCTGGGCATAGGTTATACTGGTAGATTCTTGTTCTTCTCCTTTAAAAATTAAGGCTATCTGATCATCTCTGTAATGTAGGAGATTTTCGGCAAAATTGAGCCGGGCTCCTGAAAACCATTTTGCGCCTGGCATTTTGTTTAAATCATCAATGACTTGGTCAAACTGTTTTGAGGCTTTAATGTCGGCAAATTCCCACAGAGATACCCAAAAATCAGTAATGTTTTCAATCGACCACTCATAAAGATGTGTATAGTCAGAGAACTTTTTATTGTATTTTTCATTAATAAAATTCATGAATCGATACATATTAGTGCCTTTAATTCTCTCATCAGAAGGCGTCCATAATAGTTTAGCCATGATTCACTCCCATTTGTTAAAAGTTAATGTTTGTTCAGCCACGAAGGCACAAAGGCACGAAAGGGGAATAAAATGCCTGATTCGTTACGTTGTTAATGAAAAATCAAATCTATCAAATTTCATA
>CAZQOH010000077.1:0-8690 GCA_964594355.1 uncultured Desulfobacterales bacterium | reverse complement strand
CATGATATCGTTAATGAAACGAAAAACATATATCATTTTCCTTTGCATATTCTTTTTGATGGGCAACCTTTCTTTTGCCCAGGATGCAAAGTTGACAAATATCATTGTTACTAATTCACACGAAGATCTCCTTATTTATCTTGCTGTTGAGGGCGCTTTTAAAGATAAGATGAAAAAAGCAGTCTTAAGCGGTGTGCCAACTACTTTTTCATTCTTTGCAGCGCTATACCGTGTTCGTAATTTATGGATTGACGAAAAGATCGCCGATATCAAAACAACTCATACAATAAAATACGACAATCTGAAGCAAGAATTTAGTATAAGTCGGTCACGGGAAAATAGTGGAATCATAGTCACGAAATCGTTTCGAGAAGCCCAAAAGTTAATGGCTGAAATAGACAGCTTAAAGATTGTTCCGCTTTGGAAGCTGGAAAAAGGAGGGAAATATCAAATAAGGGCCAAGGCTGAACTTAGCAAATTAACTCTCCCTTTCTATCTGCACTATATCTTGTTTTTTGTTTCTTTATGGGATTTTGAAACCGATTGGTATACAATAGATTTTATCTACTAATATAGTTAACCGTTCATGGGTTCAAGGTTCAGCGTTCGAAGTTCAACTATTAAGGTAATTAAAGTCTTTGATTTTGAATCTAATGCAAAATTTATTAGAGCTTTAAAATTAGTCGAGCGAGCTTGCACTGAGATTAAAAGTAAAAATATGAAAAAATCGTAAACCCTGAACCTCTGAACGGTGACTAATATAATCAGGAGACCTTTGAGCAGAGAATTCAATGTATGGATAAAAACGAATCCAAAAAGCCGGTATCTTCTTTGTCGATAGAAGAACGCAAAAGACGAAAACGTGAGGGCATTATTATAGTTGTTATAATCGCTGTCGTTGGTCTTCTGACGTTTGCTGAAACCCGGATATTACATATCGGGACTGACTTTCCTATTTCCAACACAATTTTGATGTTCATTTTGATCAACATCAATTTGTTGTTACTTATATTATTGATTTATCTTGTCCTTAGAAATCTGGTAAAGCTTCTTTACGATAGAAAACGCAAAGTAATGGGTGCAAAGCTTCGAACACGACTTATTGTTGCCTTTATAGCGCTTTCACTTTTGCCGACAATCGTGCTTTTTTACTTTTCCATCAGTTTTATTACAAACAGCATCGAGTTCTGGTTTAACGTTCCTGTAGAACAGGCTCTTGAAAATTCATTAGGTGTTGGAAGGCGATTGTATAGTTATATTGAAGATAACAATCGGTTTTATTTATCAAGAATCTCATACCAGATTAAAGCAAAGAAGCTGCTGGACCTCCAAAACAAAAAAGAACTTTCCCGCTACATTCAGATTGTCCAACGAGAATTTAATATTCATGGTATTGAAGTTTATGCATTAGATACTGAACGCCTCTCATTTGCCCTTGCCCCGGAACTGGAAAACAAGCCTTTTGGAGTTGTTACAGCCAATGATCTGCAAAAAGATATGAAACCAAAAGGCGTCATAACAATTTCTGAAAATATTTCATCGGGAGAACTTATTCGAACCATCGGAACGATTCCATTTGAAGTTGAACGTAAAAATGCTAAGGCCTTTGTAGCATTATCTGTCCTTATTCCTTCGGATCTTTCTGAAAATATGAAGTCCATTTCAAGAGGTTTTGAAGAATATCAGCAAATTAAATTACTCAAAAAGCCAATCCAGATCACATATTATATAACGTTATCAATAGTGGCGCTACTTGTTGTATTTTGTGCTATATGGTTTGGTTTTTACATGGCAAAATCTATAAGTGTACCTATTATGGAGCTTGCTGAAGGGACCAGAAGAGTTGCCGATGGAGACTTGAACTTCAGTATCGGTCTTGTGGCAGATGATGAAATAGGAAGCCTTGTAGTTTCATTTAACAAAATGACAAAAGACTTGAGGATATTTAGAGAACAACTTCAGCTTTCCGCTCGCATGCTTCGAGAGCGAAATATTGAAATTGAAGAAAAGAGACAGTACATGGAAATCGTCCTGAAGAATGTCTCTGCCGGTGTGATAACGCTTGATGCCGAGGGATTAATCACTACAATTAATAAGTCGGCTGAAAAAATGTTAAATCTTAGATCGGAAGAGATCCTGAATAAAAGCTACAAAAATCTGCTCAAAGAACAAGATATGAATCTTGCCAATGAAATAATGGAAGATCTCACCAACTCCCATGACGATTCTGTGGGATTGCCGTTAAAGTTAACTATAGAAGGAAGACCAAGAAGCTTTTTGGTTTATGTGAATGCACTTAAAGATGATACAGGGAAATATATTGGGATTGTAATGGTATTTGATGATCTGACAGAACTTGAAAAGGCCCAACGTATGGCGGCATGGCGTGAAGTTGCCCGCAGAATTGCCCATGAAGTAAAAAATCCTTTAACCCCAATAACACTTTCAGCCCAGCGTCTTGAGCGAAAATATTCTGACCAGATTAATGAATCGGTTTTTAAAGAGTGTACGCGAACAATAATTATCCATGCCGGTCTGATTCGAAATCTTGTAAATGAGTTTTCATCCTTTGCCAGGTTTCCTACAGCAAATCCAAAGCCTTGCGAATTACTACCCATATTAGAGGAAACAATAGCCCTTTACAAAGAAGGACATCCAAATATCGATTTTGTAATAACCAGTCCCGACAATATTCCGATTCTAAACCTTGATAGCCAGCAGATAAAACAAGCCATGATCAATCTTGTCGACAACGCTCTCGCAGCAATAAAAGAAAAAGGAATCATTTCAATGACTTTAACTTATGATCCTATTTTAAAAATGCTTCGAATTGAATTTGCTGACGATGGTGCCGGCATTTCTGATGAAGATAAAACAAAGCTTTTTGAGCCTAACTTTTCAACAAAAAAAGCCGGTATGGGTTTAGGGCTTACTATTGTAAATACAATTATTGCCGATCATAATGGTATGATACGCGTACAGGATAACAAACCCCGGGGAGCTAAATTCATCATTGAATTACCGGTGTAAATGTTGGAGTAATCAGGTGATCGGTTATCAGTAATCGGTCGCTGATCACCGGACACTACAGCGCTTAACATAACTTTTTAAGAAGTTACTAGGAATTTCACTATATGCTTTCATCTATTTTGTTAGTTGATGACGAACCTTCTATTCTTCGAGCCTTAAGTGGTCTGCTTTCTGATGAAGGATTTGAAGTCAAAACAGCCTCAAATGGATACGAAGCATTGAAGTTCATCGATGCAGAATCTCCTGATCTCGTTTTGCTTGATATATGGATGCCGGGAATTGATGGGATTGAAACCTTAAAGGAAATTAAGAAAGATAATCCCTTTATCCAGGTAGTAATTATAACAGGACATGGAACAATCGAAACGGCTATCAAGGCAACAAAACTTGGTGCATTTGACTTTATTGAAAAACCGCTTTCAATAGAGAAAGTAATAGTTGCAATCAATAATGCTCTGAACTTCAGACGTCTTGAAGAAGAAAACAGATATCTAAGAAAAAAAACGATAGAAAAACATTCAATAACCGGAAATAGCCCACCGATTACAGCACTAAAAAAACATATAGCGACTGCAGCCCCAACAAATTCATGGATACTCATAACAGGAGAAAATGGATCGGGAAAAGAGTTGGTAGCTCGAACCATACACCAACTAAGTCCTCGGGCCGACCAGCCGCTTATTGATGTAAATTGTGCGGCAATCCCTGAAGAATTAATCGAAAGTGAATTGTTTGGTCATGAAAAGGGTGCTTTCACAGAAGCAACTACCAAAAAAAGGGGCAAATTCGAATTGGCCGGCAATGGAACCATTTTTTTAGATGAAATAGGGGACATGAGTTTAAAGACTCAGGGTAAATTTCTTCGGGTGTTACAGGATCTGAGGTTCCAGAGAATCGGTGGAGGAAGAACACTAAGTGTTAATGTAAGGGTAATTGCTGCAAGTAACAGAGATTTGAAAAAAGAGATTGAAAAGGGCAACTTCAGAAATGATCTTTACTATCGTCTAAATGTTATACCTATTGAAGTTCCGCCTTTAAGGAATCGTTTAGAAGATATTCCACCATTGGTTGAAACTTTTCTTGATGAATTTGCAAAACAGAATAGAAGTCAAAGAAAAAAAATAACCCAGGCATCACTTGAGTTGCTGTGCAAATATTCATGGCCGGGAAATGTCAGAGAGCTAAAAAATCTTATGGAACGATTGGCTATCATGGTGGAAGAAAAAATTATTAACGATTCTGATATACCCCCGCCATATAATCCGGATGCCGGATGGGAAACAGAGACAATTGAAAACAAGATTTTTTCTATCGACTACTTGAAAAAGGCAAAGAAAGAATTTGAAAAGGAGTTTATTTTCAGAAAGTTGCTGGAAAATAAAAATAACATCACCAAAACAGCCAAATCAATAGGTGTAGGACGAAGCTATCTGCATAAAAAGATTAAAATGTTAAAATCGGAAAGTGTTATTTAAAATTATGGGACTGAGAATAATCGGCGGTGATCTAAAGGGGAAGAAGCTGCATTCGATACGTGGTACCATGATAAGACCAAGCGCCGATCGATTGCGAGAATCGTTATTTAATATTCTTTCCTTCCGAGTTCAGGGATCGGTTGTCCTGGATTTGTTTGCCGGAACCGGAGCTCTTGGTATTGAATCTTTAAGCCGAGGAGCTAAATTTGCAGTATTTGTAGATAAATATCAAAGTGCGTTTTCAGCGATATATCGAAATATTCAGTCGTGTGCTCTTTCAAACAAAACAAAAATAATTAAATGGGACATAATAAAAAACTTAAACTGTATAAAAGCAAATAAACCGGCTTTTAATCTTGTCTTGATGGATCCGCCATACAACAGGAATATTATAAACCCGGCACTTTTTAATCTCCACAGCAGCTGTTCATTGAAAAAAGGGGCTTGCATTGTTGTTGAGCATACTGTTTTAGAACCGATTCCGAAAGATAGATTGGAATTTACGATTGCAGATCAAAGGAGATACGGAAAAACACTTGTTACCTTTTTAGATTATATGGTATAAATCGGAACCACGGAACCAGAAAAAAGGACTGAAAGATAAATGAAAAAAGTTGCTATATATCCTGGATCATTTGATCCTATCACAAACGGCCATATTGATATGGTTGAAAGAGGTCTTAGACTTTTTGATAAAATAATAGTGTGCATATTGTGTAATCCCGGCAAAGAAACATTATTTACCATTGAAGAGCGATTGGAGATGATAACGAAAAGTCTGAAAAAATTTCCAAACATTGAAATAGACAGTTTTGATGGGCTTCTTGTAGACTATGGAGCTAAGCGCAATGCTAATGCAATATTGCGTGGAATGCGTGCTGTGTCTGATTTTGAATATGAATTTCAGCTGGCACTAATGAATCGTAAGCTAAACCGGAAAATTCAGACGGTTTTTCTTATGACAGGCTTTCGATGGATCTTTACCAGTTCATCTATAATAAAGGAAGCGGCACGGTTTGGCGGTGATATAACTGGAATGGTGCCACCGATAGTAAATCAAAAACTGAAGAAAAAGTTTAATTTTAAATCAAAATCCTCCTAAAAATGGACCTATGGCAGCTTAATATTTTTTCTAAGGTAATTGAACTTAAAAGTTTTTCCAAGGCGGGAAAAAGAATCCATCTGTCACAACCTACTATCAGCAGTCATATCAAGAGCCTGGAGGACCATTTTGGATGTCGCCTTATAGATCGTCTCTCTAAGGAAGCTGTTCCGACAAAAGCAGGCAAACTCCTTTATAACTACGCTCGCAGACTTTTATCTTTATTTGAAGAGATGGAAACTGCGTTGGCTGAATTCCAGGGAAAAATTAAGGGTAGTCTCATTATTGGAGGAAGTACTATTCCCGGCGGATACGTACTTCCGAGGATTGTTGGCGCTTTTTCAGAGCATTACCCGGATGTTTTTATTTCTCTATCTATCGGTGACACTGAGAAAATCATAAATGATACACTTTCTTATGAATTAGAACTTAGTATTGTGGGAGCCAAAATAAGGAATAAAAATATTCTCCAGGAAAAAATACTGGAGGATGAGATGCGTCTTATAATCCCTGCGGATCATAAATGGTCTAAGAAAAAATGTATAAATTTGAAAATGTTGTTAGAAGAACCATTTATCATCCGAGAACGTGGTTCAGGAACTTTAAAATCGATCCAGAATAGTCTTGTCGATAAAGGTAGCAGTATAGAGGATCTTAAAATAATAGCAGAAATGGGGAGCACGGAAGCAATCACCCAGGGAATAAAAAATAAAGTAGGTGTTTCCATTCTCTCTGCCATAGCAGTTGAAGATGAATTAAAATTAGGTACATTAAAAGTTCTGGATATTGAAGGTATAAATCTAAAACGCAGTTTTTATCTAACAAGGCATAAATATCGAAGCGTTTCTCCATTATGCTTAGAATTTATCAATTTTTTAAAAAAAGAAATGTGAACTTATATTGCAGGAAAAAACAATGACTCTATCACTTTCAAAAAATTCAAGGGTTATTCTGGAAAAACGGTACCTTAAAAAGGACCGTAAAGGAAATATAATTGAGACTCCAGAGGAGCTGTTTGCTCGCGTAGCAAAAAGTATTGCTGCGGCAGACGCAATTTTTGAGTCTGAAGCCAGTGCAGTCAAATCAGAAAAAAAGTTTCTGAAGCTATTGACCAATATGTGGTTTTTGCCCAATTCCCCAACACTTATGAATGCCGGTCGCCGTTTGGGACAACTTGCTGCCTGCTTTGTTTTACCAATCGATGATTCCATGGAAAGTATCTTTGAAACCATAAAACATACGGCAATGATTCACAAAAGCGGAGGAGGCACAGGTTTTTCTTTCTCACGGATTCGTCCGGCAAATGATGTAGTTTTATCTACGGCGGGCGTTTCAAGCGGGCCTATTTCTTTTATGAAAGTCATTGACGTTGCCACTGAGACTGTCAAGCAGGGAGGAACCAGAAGAGGCGCGAATATGGGAGTTCTTCGGGTGGATCACCCTGACATTGAAGCTTTTATCGGATCAAAAAATGATCTTGGCAGGTTAAATAATTTTAACATATCGGTTGCATTAACCAATAAATTTATGAATGCTATTAAGAAAGGTTCTGACTATGATCTTATCAACCCCCGGACAGGAAAAACTGTAAGATGCATTTCCGCCGAAAAAATGTTTGACATGATCGTTTACTCTGCCTGGCTTACAGGTGAACCAGGCATCATTTTTATCGATAGCATAAATAAAAACAGCACAATACCTCACATTGGCGATATAGAAGCAACAAACCCCTGCGGAGAACAACCTCTTTTACCATATGAATCATGCACATTGGGATCTATAAATCTTTCTAAAATGGTCACCAAAAATAAACTTAACTTAAACCGGATAAAAAGAACAGTTCATGATGCGGTTCACTTTCTTGATAACGTAATCGAGGTTAATAAATATCCTCTTTCTCGCATTGAAAAAATGACTAAAGGGAGCCGCAAAATAGGTATCGGTGTAATGGGTTTCGCCGATATGTTGATAAAAATAGGAGTTCCTTACGATTCTGATGAAGCTGTCTCCAATGCAGAAAAGGTTATGTCATTTATTTCACGGGAATCCAAGAAAGCATCTGCAGCACTTGGTAAAAAGCGTGGAAATTTTCTCTATTACGAGGGTAGCGTATTTGATGACCCCTCAACTCCATATATGAGAAATGCGACTACAACAACAATTGCTCCAACAGGTACCATAAGTATAATTTCAGGAACTTCAAGCGGAATAGAACCGATTTTTGCCATAGCACATGTAAGGCAAGTCCTTGATGGAAAATCTCTTACTGAAATGCATCCTTTGTTTATCAAAACAGCCCGAGAAGAAAAAGTTTACAGCAAAAAACTTGCAGGCGAAATTGTTAAAACCGGTTCCGTACAACTTGTTGATTCTGTTCCTGATCATATAAAAAGGCTTTTTAGAACGTCCCATGATATTTCAACTGAATGGCATGTTAAGATTCTGGCCGCATTCCAGAAATATACGGATAATGCTGTTTCAAAGACTGTCAATTTTCCGGCTAATGCCACAAAGGAAGATGTTGAAAAAGTATATCTCCTTGCCCACAAAAATGGATGTAAAGGTGTAACAATTTATAGATATGGAAGCCGCGATCAACAGGTTTTAAACATCGGCAGTGAAAAAATAGAGCCTGAAAAAATTGCACCCCGGCCAAGACCGGAACGTACCCACGGCATAACAGAGCGTGTCAAGACAGGATGCGGCAAACTTTATGTTACAATTAATTCCGACGAAGAGGGAATGTGTGAAGTATTCGCTCAGATGGGGAAGACCGGAGGATGTGCGTCATCACAGATAGAAGCTGCCGGCCGTCTCATTAGTCTTGCTTTGCGTTCAGGAGTTAAGGTTGATGCTATTGCCAGGCAGCTCATAGGTATCAGATGCCCTTCCCCTTCATGGGAAAATGGGAAAATGGTTCTTTCCTGTCCTGATGCTATCGCTCATGTATTGAAAAATGTAACTGGTTTAGATTTTATTGAAAGGGAAGAAATGGTGGGTGTTTGCCCGGAATGCAGCGGCGTAATTTCGCATGAAGAAGGATGTCTTGTTTGTCATTCGTGTGGTTTCTCAAAATGCAGTTA
>CAZQOH010000076.1:0-8739 GCA_964594355.1 uncultured Desulfobacterales bacterium | reverse complement strand
ATAGTATTTACATATAAAAAAATCGCTGTAAAATCAACATATTTTTTGTATAGGATTTGTGTATTATAGCTGTATATGGTATCTTTACGATAGTGTCCATCGAGAAACGGCATCTTTTGGGCCAATACGGCGTTTTTGTCCTTTGCAATCTTCAACGTAGACCAATTGCGTGTATTGAAGATCCCGTTTCGACGGGGGGGACAAAAGGGCTGCGGTCTTGTCCTGAACCTAAATCTACCATTTCTGGATGGACACTAACTAGGTAAAACATCTTCTTGCTTGACACATAATTTTAGTTTGCATATATTTTACACTTGAAAAATAAGTATTCTTATAATATCAGGAGATGCCTAGTGCAAAATTCATGAGTAGGCAAACAACTCATGGAGGAATTTATCGGTCATCTGCGTAAGACGGGCAAAGTTTTAAGAATATCGAATAATGTATAACGAATAACCAATAACTTATAACTGACTATAGAGTGGGTTAATGAAACTTCCGGTGTTAAAAATAGGTGATTTAGTTCCCAAAATTCCAATAATCCAGGGAGGAATGGGTGTGGGGATTTCTCTTTCCGGTTTGGCGTCGGCAGTTGCCAATGAGGGTGGTGTCGGTGTAATCGCGTGTGCAATGATCGGCATCACTGAGTCGGATATTTCTGCTGATCCAGTGAAAGCCAATAATAGAGCCCTGAGAAGAGAGATCAGAAAAGCCAAGGAAATGACGAAAGGTATCCTTGGTGTTAACATAATGGTCGCCCTAACAAATTTTGTCGATATGGTTAAGACATCCATTGAAGAAGGAATCGATATTATTTTTGCCGGCGCCGGTCTTCCCCTTGATTTACCCAAGTATCTTAAAAAAGAATTCAACACAAAACTGGCGCCGATAATATCTTCCGGCAGGGCAGCCCGGATAATCTGCAAGAAATGGATGTCAAAATTCGATTATCTTCCGGATGCCTTTGTAGTTGAAGGACCTAAGGCAGGGGGGCATCTTGGTATTAAGTTCGAAAATCTTGATGATCCGGATTTTGCTTTAGAAAAACTCGTTGTTGAGGTTATGGAAGCAATTGAGCCCTTTGAAAAGGAACGAAAAACGTCTATACCGATAATTGCAGCGGGAGGCATTTATAATGGAGAAGATATTTGCAAGTTTTTAAAAATCGGTGCATCCGGAGTGCAAATAGCAACCCGTCTTGTAGCTACATATGAATGCGATGCATCTATTGAATTCAAACAAGCATATGTTGCCGCCAAGGAGAAAGATTTAATGGTTATCAAAAGCCCGGTAGGGCTTCCTGGAAGGGCTATTCGAAACGAATTCATTGAAGAGGTAAACAAAGGAAGGAAAAAACCCTTTAAATGCCCTTATCATTGCATTAAAACTTGCAACGTCAAAGACAGCCCTTATTGTATCGCGCTTGCTCTGGCAAGTGCTAAAAAGGGAAAATTAAAGCATGGATTTGTATTTGCCGGTCAAAATGCGCATAAAGTTAAGAAAATTGTTTCTGTTAAAGATGTAATCGGTTCTTTAATGAGTGAGTATGAAAATGCTTGCAATTAAGCGCCACCCCTTGCTTACGACGCTTCTTTATAGTTACATTATAGTTAAAATGTAATTAAATTTCGCCCAATAATCGGGTGGAATCCTTATCTTTCTAAACATTTCAAAATAGCGTCTGATCCAAAACCCTATAAATCTCCCCTCTTTGAAAAAAGGAGGCGTTACAAAGGACTCAAAGAAAGGAACGGAGGTTACCATGAAGTTAAAACAGATTGCCATATCTATCGAAAATTCACCAGGTCGTTTGTATGAAGTGACCAATGTATTGGGTGAAGCCGGAATTAACCTAAGAGCGCTAACTCTAGTTGAAACCGGGGGTGGATTTGGACTTCTCAGATTACTTGTTTCGGATATTGCTGCCACGCGTCGTATTTTAATGCAAAACCACATTCCTGCTCAGGTTAATGAAGTTGTTGCCGCTGAGATTGATGATAAACCAGGAAGCCTTGCTAAGCTGCTTAAACATCTTCAGGCAGCCAAAGTGCATGTGATTTACAGTTATTCTTTTGTAAGATTTTCCTCCGGAAATGCGGTGAACATTTTTCGTTTCAGCGATAATGATAAAGCCATCAAGATCTTACAAGAAAAGGGTATTAAACTGTTAGATGCCAAGGCTTTTGGGATTCTAGAAACAGAAGGTAATAATTAATTGATGATCAAAAATTGAAGATTGAAGATTGAAAAAAGATAAAACTGATATCCCAATTGAGTAAAAACCAATTGGAAGTTATTCGTTATTTGTTATCAGTTAATCGTTTAAAAGGAATAAAATCCATAAATCATAAATCATAAATCGGAAAAAGGGTATTTATAATGAACGACAAAACGGAATTTCATCCCCAATCATTTGCGGTAATAGGCGCCGGCCCGGTGGGATGTATCGTTGCAGCCTTCCTTGCCAAGGGCGGTTATGATGTTACCTTATGCGATGTGATACCTAAATTGATCAAACCGGCTATAGACCCCGGAATCATTATAGAGGGTGCGGAAAATCTTCAGCAAGTTGTTAAAAGGACATGTACGAATATAGATGAGCTTGCAGATATCAAACCAGAAGTAATTTTTATTACGGTCAAAGCCAATGCATTACCTTTGATTGCTTCGGCCATCCAAGATTTTCATCAAGAAGGAATGTATGTTGTAAGCTGGCAAAATGGTATTGATACCGAGCTGGAACTTGCAAAAGCTTTAGGGGAAAAAGCCATTATGCGAGCAGTGGTGAATTATGGATGTGGACTTTTGAGACCGGCTCACGTCCGAATGCCGTTTCACCATCCTCCACACTATATTCAGGAACTCGACCAGGAATCAAAAAGTGCCGCCGTTGTTGTTGCCGAATCGCTTACCAGCTGTGGTCTTACAACCGATCACACGGATCAGATTATCTCCATGGTATGGCGCAAAAGTATCATGAATGCCTGTATGAATCCGGTTTGCGCTGTAACCGGCTTGACCATGGCTCAGGCAATGAATGATCCCATTGTTTTTCAAATCGTCGAAGCTTTGGCCAAAGAGTGCGTAAAAGTGGCCAGAGCCAATGAGATCGATTTAGGGTGGGATTACTATCCTAAAGCCATTGAGTATATGCGGAATGCAGGTGATCATAAACCTTCAATGCTTATGGACATTGAAAATAAGCGTATTACAGAGATAGACTTTATAAATGGAAAATTTGTTGAATATGGCGAACAGGCCGGTATAGAAACACCTTACAACATTACACTTAGATCCCTGGTGAAAGGTCTTGAATCAAGATAGTGAGTTGGATTAAAGCAGTTTTGTATTTACCGCAGAAACGCAAAGTAATTTATCATATGGAAACAAAAGCAGAGATTTACAAATCACAACCAACAAACTCAAATCCGCAATCTGCATCTCAAATTTATGTAGGTGTTGACGTGGGGGCATCAAGGACTAAAGTAGCCATACTTGATTCAGATAAAAAATTAGTTGGCCATGCCGTGAAAAAATCGGGTACAGATTTTGGCGGCGCGGCAACTACTTGTCTTGAATCTTCCTTGAGTATGGCAAATGCGGAGGAAAAGAATATCTCCTATACGATATCAACCGGTTATGGCAGGAAAAATGTCTCTTTTGCAAAGGAAACCAAAACAGAAATTGGTTGCCATGCAAAGGGGTGTTACCATTATTTCCCTATTCCCATAAGCATTATTGATATTGGGGGTCAGGATAATAAAGTCATAAAACTGGATAAAGAGGGAAGACGCACTGGATTTAAAATGAACCGAAAATGTGCGGCTGGAACCGGTGCATTTTTAGAGGAAATGTGCCCAAGGCTTAATATTCCTCTTGAAAACATGAATGAGTTGGCTTTGAAGTCTGAAGATATGGTTAAGCTGGGAAGTTTTTGCACTGTTTTTTCAGCGACAGAGGTTTTGGAGAATATAAGACATGGAAAGAAGGTACCTGATATTGTAAAAGGTCTTTTTCTCTCCGTAATCAAAAGGGTTCTTGAAATGAATTCTTTAACTGAAAATGTAGTTATGACAGGCGGTGTTGTGGCGCACAATCCATTTCTTGTTAAAATGACGGAAGTGATTATTGACAGGAAAATTCTTGTCCCTGAATACCCACAGCTAACCGGTGCCATTGGTGCAGCTCTGTATGCAATGGAATCCTGAATCCCAAAATTATACCGGATGTCATAAATATGTTCCGAGCGCTAAAATTAATGAACTCGACCTCGCTACGCTCAGGACTCAAACAGCTTCAATTTTTATCCCGCTATCAGCGGGACTTCGCCAAGAACGCTTAATCAAATGTCCCCAAATTGATTAGCTCGGAAGCTCAGACGCTGTATACATTCTTTGAAACGGAACGTTATTTTGACAAACACTATAGTCAAATTTGTTTGCAAAATAACTTTATACGAATTTTTGACTTTTACGAAATTATCAACATTGAAAGAAATATTATGGTTGAAGAAAAGAAGGTTGTTCGAAAGAAGATAAAAGCTGCCGGTGATTTGGGGAAATTCATGGCTGATTATTATTATGAACTTGATCACGCTTCAAAGACCGGTAAAAAAAAGATTGCATGGTGCACAAGCGTCGGCCCTGCTGAGATCCTTAGGGCCATGGGGTTTCTGGTCTACTTCCCGGAAACCCACTCAGCAATGCTGGGTTCCACACGTATGGCTACCGACCTGATTCCTAAGGCCAATGCAATTGGATATTCTCCGGATATCTGTTCGTATCTGACCGCGGATATAGGCGCGCACCTGGAGGGAATATCACCGCTTGCAAAGGTATTTAAGGGAATTGAAGGCCCACCCAAACCAGATGTACTTGTATTTAACACCAACCAATGCAGGGACACTCAAGATTGGTTTGATTGGTACGGTAGAGAGTTTAACGCTCCTGTGATCGGAGTTCATACTTATCGGGGTGTTAAGAATGTTACAAATAGTTATCTTATCTCTATTGCGAAGCAGATGGAAGAACTGGTTGAGCCACTGGAGAAAGTATCCGGCAATAAATTCGATATGGACAAACTCAAAGAAACAGTTGCATTTTCCCGGGAATGTTCCGACCTCTGGAAAAAGGTGCTTGATACAGCCTCTGCGGTTCCCTCCCCGTTGACGTTTTTTGACGGGACTACACTTATGGGAGCCGCCGTAGTGGGAAGAGGGACCCAAAAAGCAAATGATTGCTACAGAATATTACTGGCGGAGCTGGAAGAAAGAATCGCAAACAAAGACGGAGCCGTGAATGGTGAGCGTTTTAGAATCTACTGGGACGGCATGCCCGTTTGGGGAAGGCTCAGGGCTCATTCAGAGCTGTTTGCCGGTCTTAGGGCAAATGCGCTGGCTTCGACTTACTGTAACAGCTGGATATTTACTGCTTTAGATCCGGAAGATCCCTTTACAAGTATGGCAAGGGCGTACACGGAATTGTTTATTGTAAGATCAGATGACTATAAAGAAAAATACATTAAGAAAATGCTGGATTTCTTCAAGATCGACGGTGTAATCTATCATGACGCCAAGACCTGTCCCAACAACACTAATTGCCGCTATGGTATGCCACAGCGACTTGAAGCAGAAACCGGGATTCCCAGCCTGACTATAAACGGAGATCTTAACGATCTAAGACTTGTTTCGGATGAGCAGACCCAAACGAATGTCGAAGCATTTATTGAACAACTGGAGGAGAATAAAAAATAAATCGTCAATCAACAATCATCAATCGAAAAGGGGAAAGCTATGGCCGCCTGGTTAAACCTGGGTCAAATCCTTAAGGTAAACGCTAAAAAATTTCCAAATACCATTGCGATGAAAGATGAAAAGAGAAGCTTCACTTATCCGGAATTAAATAAACGGGTCAATAAACTGGCGCACAGCCTTCTTTCTTTTGGGTTAAAAAAAGGGGACAAGGTTGCGGTACTGCTGGAAAACAGCATCGAAATCATAGAGATTTATCTGGCCGCGGCAAAGACAGGGATTGTAATCGTTCCCATAAACTTTCGACTGGTTGGCCCGGAAGTAGAGTATATTGCCAACAACTCAGATGCTCAGGTGTTCATTGTGCATGATGAATTTATTCCTGCAATAGATTCGATTAAACATAATCTTAAAAACATAGCGCCTGAAAGATATATTGTTGTAGGTAAAAAAAGAGATGGATATTTAGAGTACGAAACATTTATTCAAAAGGCATCGGCGAGTGAACCGGAAGCTGCTGTTGATCCGGAAGATACCTGGATTTTAATTTACACTTCCGGTACAACCGGCAAACCAAAGGGGGTTGTACGTTCTCATGAATCTCATATTGCCTTTTATCTTATCACTGCGGCTGACTTCGGTTTTAACAAACATGATATCTGTATGAATATTATGCCATTGTGCCATATAAATTCCACCTTTTATACTTTTACTTTCACATATATCGGAGCCTCCGTTTATGTCCATCCCGCACGGTCCTTCAGAGCAGAGGAAATACTTAAGATTATCAATAGGGAAAAGATCACATTTATTTCACTTATTCCAACCCACTACAACCTCATACTCAATGTTTCGGAAGAAGCAAAAAAACATGACGCCAGCTCCATTCGAAAGCTTTTGTGCTCGTCGGCACCGGTAAGAAAAAAAATGAAAATTGAGATAATGAACTTTTTTCCAGGGGTCGAACTCTATGAAGCATACGGATCTACAGAAGCTGGTGTTGTTACAGTACTTAAACCAGAGGATCAGATGCGGAAATTGGGTTCAATAGGCGTTGAATCTTTGGGAACGGATTTTGTCAAAATACTTGACGAAGAGGGTAAGGAAGTTGGGAAAGGGGAGGTTGGCGAGCTTTACTCCAGGGGGCCCGTGCTTTTTGACGAATATTATAAATTGCCGGAAAAGACCGCAAACTCCTTTAAAGGTGAGTGGTTCAGTGCAGGCGATATGGCCGCCAAAGACGAAGACGGTTTCTACCAAATTGTTGACCGTAAAGACAACATGATAATCACCGGCGGTGAGCATGTCTATCCAAATGAAGTGGAAGAAATCATCGGCAGCCATGAATGTGTGTTTGATTGTGCCGTTATCGGTTTGTCGGATGAAAAATGGGGTGAGAAGGTGATTGCTATCGTAATTCTAAAAGCCGAGGTTGATGAAAAAATTATCATTGACTGTTGCAGAGAAAAAATGGCCGGTTACAAGCGACCCAAGGAGGTTATCTTTATTAAAGAGGAGGAGATGCCAAGAACACCCACAGGGAAAATACTCCACCGTATTCTAAGAGAAAGATTTAGTCAAAGGAGATAAATAAAATGTTAACAAAAGCGTTTATTCCGTACAAAGGCTATTACAGTACTCCCTTTTCCAGATGGCAGGGGAGTATGGCCAGTGAGAATGCCATTATGTTGGGAGCAAATACTTCCAAAAGATGGCTTGAAGAGAAGAAATGGGACCCTAAGATGTTTGATTATCTTTTTTTGGGTATTACCATAGGCCAGCACTATGTGTTTTATGGCAGTACATGGGCTGCGGCCATGATGGGGGCTACCGGTATCCCCGGTGTTACTTTGATGCAGGCCTGTTCCACCTCAACCACCTGTATTTATCAGGCGAGTGTGGGTGTAGAGGCAGGGTATTTCCAGAGTCCTTATTGCTTAATGGTCGATAGGTGTTCCAACGGCCCACATACTGTATGGCCCAATCCCATGGGACCGGGGGGAAAAATAGAATCAGAAGACTGGGTAATGGATCATTTCAGCCTGGATCCATGGGCTGGTGGTGCCATGATCCAGACCGCAGAAAACGTGGCAAAGGAAGTAGGCATTACTAGAGAAGAATGCGATGCAGTGGCATTAAGGCGTTCCCACCAGTATACTGACGCACTCAATGATGATCGTGCCTTTCAAAAGCGCTATATGTTTCCGGCAGAAATAAAGATATCGAGAAAAAAGACCATTCTGGTGGAAGAAGACGAAGGCGTAATGCTAAGTACAAAGGAAGGACTTGAGAAGCTTAAGCCGGTTCTGCCGGATGGTGTGCATACATTTGGCGCTCAAACCCATCCTGCGGATGGAAACGCCGGTATTATGGTGACGACGCGGGACAAAGCAAAGGAACTGAGTGCGGATCCCGAGATCGAAATTCAGGTGATTTCTTACGGATATTCCAGAGCAAAAAAAGGCTTTATGGCCATGGCTGTAGTTCCGGCAGTAAAAATGGCGTTAGAGAAAGCCGGCATCAATATTAACGATGTGAAAGCCATAAAGACACACAATCCTTTTGCTTCCAATGATATCTACCTGGCCCAGCAAATGAATATTGATGTCAATGGCCTTAATAACTATGGGAGTCCCATGGTTTTCGGGCATCCACAGGGGCCAACGGCCGGACGTTGTATCATAGAAGGGATTGAAGAGGTGGTTATGTCAGGCGGCGGTTATTTACTTTTTGGCGGATGTGCGGCGGGAGATACCGGTGCCGGACTTGTGTTAAAGATTGGATAAGGTTTTAAGACTTTTTTAGACAGGATTAACAGGATTGACAAGATTTTGTTTTCTCAATTTTCAGCCCTCGGTCAGCAACTGGGGGCCACAAAGTCACTAAGACACAAAAAATTTAGAATTATTTATTGCAATTTATCTTTATATTTTATATAATGAATATAATTTTAAAATATTTTTTCTTTGTGCCTTAGTGGCTGAGAAAAA
>CAZQOH010000075.1:0-8802 GCA_964594355.1 uncultured Desulfobacterales bacterium | reverse complement strand
ATTTTTACGGCATCATCTTTTATGCCAAAATGACCGTAGCATATTTTATTAGGTTTTTTCATAATCATAGCGTCCAGGCTTTTAATAAAAATATCTAAAAAGAACCTATGTGGAGTTGCAGGACGGAGATACTCATGCCTAAATGGAAGAGACTGGTAAACTCCCCCTGCCTCGCCGGCAAAGAGGTATTCTGGAGTCTGGTAGCTGATATGGTGGGGGGAATGACCAGGAGTCGATATAGGAATAACCGTATTAGATTCAAAATTGTTTGCTTCAACAAGACGGTCTAAAGGAACAGACTTAATTTCACCATAGGCCTCTGCAGTTTTACCAAGGGTCATAATTGCTCCCTCCCATAAACGGGAAGGATCAATAAGATGGTCTATACCAGCCTTGTGACAAATGACGGGGGTTTTTGGGAAACATGCGGTAATATCACCAATACCACCTGCATGATCAATGTGAATATGTGTGAGTAAAATAAAATCGAGATGTTGTACTTTTAAATCCTGCAGAGATTTCAAAAGGCCATCTACAGTTACGGATGGGCCCACATCTACGATAAAAGTTGTCTTGCCTTTATAAAGCCAAACCCCAATAAAATTGTTAAAGCCGGGTATTGGCGGATTAAGCGCGATAAGATAAAGATTATCTGAGACCTTTGAAATCTCATTGATCTTTGCATTCAATAGTTGAACCTGTATTTTTAAAACCTCTTTTATTAAACCTAATGAACCCCAAGGTAAATTCAGTCTAATTTAAATCAAAAAAGGTCATATTCGCCCTGTTGTCTTGAGCGATTCTCTAAATACACGGTAAAAAAACTCGTTATCAGCTATTCCCCGTTGCAATATTTTATCGATGTCATCAATGTTCTTAATATTTATAATCAAATTAACACTCTTATTAAATGCCATCATATTATCCATAGTATGGAATCTGCTGCTTATCATAGCAACAAAAATATTGCGGCGGATATCCATACTAAGCCGTTCGAGATAGATCAACACTCCATTTGAATCCGGATTTTTTGTGTTAAAGTCTTCATTTACTATAATCATATCATAATCATGATAACGCATTTGTTTTAAAGCATCTCTGGCGCTTTCAGCTTCAGTAAAATGGTAGTCCATGATATGTAGGACGTCTGCTATCTTTTTCTTTATAGAAGGATCAGATTCACATAAAAGAGCTGTCCTTCCCTCTTCTTCAACAAAGTCAAAAGGTTTTTCCGAAGCATCATAGGCATCTGAATCAATTTCGTCAAAAGCAGTTATATCTTTTTTCTCATTTGGCTTGCTATCATCAGTTTTTTTACTGGAACCAATAGATATCTTGTTTTTGCATTTCGGACACGGCAATGTTACTACCTTGCCGGCTGGTATTTTGTTATCAGGAATTTTGAATTTGCTTTGGCATTTATCACAGATAATATCCATAATACTGAAAAAGACCTCCTTCTATTTATCCTTTACGGGTTCCCACTTCATTAAGTAGTTAAGTTGTTGAGTGGTTAAGTTGACGATATCTGGAATTTAGCTATTTGTTAACTGATCAGTGGGTTTTCGAATAACCATCATCTAATTGGAGTTCTTCAATATCTGTAGTTTTTTCACCCCTTGAACTCTTAACCGAGTCAATTCCGCGACCAACAACACCCTTGCGAGAAGCATATGCCATAGCAGTCTCTATGGTTATGAGCCCCTCTTCATATAAACCGACAATATAATCGTCAAATGTTGTCATACCAAAAGGTGCACTGGCTTGCATTATCTCGTAGTAGGTTTTTCCCTCAGATTCCCCATGAAGGACCGTATCTTTAACCCTTAAATTTGTACCAAGGATCTCAAAGGCTGCTATTCTCCCACCTTCGACTTTGGGAAGCAATCTTTGACAAACTACCCAGCGAATGGTGTCAGCAAGACGAATCCGTATCTGATTTTCCTCTTCGGTGTTGAACATACCAAGAATTCTGTTGATGGTCTGCCCTGCATCAACCGTATGCAAGGTTGCCATAACAAGATGTCCTGTCTCAGCAGCACTCAATCCTATTTCCACTGTTTCCCTATCGCGCATCTCACCTACAAGAATTACCTTTGGCGCTTGTCTGAGTGCAGCTCGTAAGCCACTGCCAAATGTATCAAAATCACCACCAAGTTCCCGCTGGTTAAAGGTAGATTTTTTATGTGGGTGCTGATATTCAATAGGATCTTCAAGGGTTATAATATGAACAGATTTATTTTCGTTTATTTCATTTAGCACTGCAGCAAGAGAAGTAGACTTTCCAGATCCTGTTGCCCCTGTTACCAGAACAATACCGTTTTTTTCCTCGGCAATCTTTAAAAAGGCCTCAGGAAGGTTCATTTCTCGAATTGTGGGCACCTTTGTTTCGAGTTTTCGCAAGACTATGGAATAATTGCCGGACTGGGAAAAAACATTTACCCTGAAACGCGCTTTGCCGGGCAAGCTGTATGAAAGGTCACAAGAACCTTCGGCCAAAAGGATCTTGGTAAGACGGGTATCCTGGTTGATAAGATTTAAGGAAAAAATCTCAGCCTGAAACGGCGTAAGCTGTTTCAAATCAGGTTTAATATCAACGCCAACCAGTTGACCGGAACTTTCAACCTGCAACGGCTTGCCTACCGTCAGGTTCAGATCGGACACGTTTTTGTGTATATCAAGCATTTTTGTAAGTATATGGTCAACTTCTTGTTTTCTCATAATACCACCTTATTTACTTACTTTGTTTGCAGCTTTGCTTTTGGATTTTGTCATTTGATATATGTCATTCGCTATGCTGTCATTCGGTTGAAATTCGATTGTCATTTGTCGATTAATAACTATTGAATTTCTACTGAATGACCACTGATAGTCCGGCACAGAATCAAAAAAGCTCAAGATAAGACCGTTTTAAGTATATTACGCCTCTGTGAAGTCGGTTGGTGGAGACTTCAGTAAGGGTCTAAATTTTGCTTTGTCGTTTGCTTTGGTATATGCTTCGTCACCACTGATCATTTTCTTGTTGTACAAATCCATAGTCGCATCGTCTAATAGTTGCATACCATATTTCTTGCCTGTCTGCATAACACCTGGAAGCATGTGTGTTTTTGATTCTCTTATTAGATTCCGCGCTGCCGGTGTCGCAATTAATATTTCAAGTGCAACGCATCTGCCCCTTTTATCAATCCGCTTAAACAGTACCTGTGCAATTACAGCCCTGATTCCATCAGCCAGAGTAGATCGAATCTGGGATTGTTGACTTGCAGGGAAAACTTCGATAATACGATCAACGGTTTTGGCTGCACTGGTCGTGTGGAGTGTGCCGAAAACCAGATGCCCTGTAGATGCCGCTTCTATGGCAAGTGAAATAGTCTCAAGGTCTCTCATTTCACCTACCAGGATAATATCCGGATCTTCACGAAGTGCACCACGCAAAGCTGCAGTGAATGAACTAGTATGAGCACCGACTTCACGGTGGTTTACAATACAACTCTGACTTTCGTGAACAAATTCTATAGGGTCTTCAACGGTTATGATATGATCCTTACGTGTCCGATTTGCCACATCAATTATTGCTGCAAGGGTGGTCGATTTACCACTCCCTGTAGGACCTGTAACTACAACCAACCCCCTTGGAAGTCCGGCCAGTTTGGATACCACAGGCGGGAGACCAAGCTGTTCAGCCGTCAATATTGAACTTGGAATTTCCCTGAAAACTGCCGCCACGCCATTTTTTTGCAGGAAGAAATTTGCCCGATACCTGGCGAGCCCTGGAATTTCATAGCCAAAATCAACATCTCCAGTCTCCTCAAACACCTTAACCTTATCTTCGGGTGCAATTTCATAGAGCATGCTTTTCAGACCATCGCTTTCCAAGACCTTATATTTAATTCTTTCAACATCACCCCTAACTCTGAGAGCGGGCTGTTGTCCTGAAACAAGATGAAGATCTGACGCACCCTGCTCATTCATCAATTTGAAAAATGCATCTATTTTTGCCATTTGGTCGCCCCCAAATTAAATGATTTATAGTAACATTTTAGTCTTCTGAAAGTAATTGTAAATAGATAGCTTCAAAGGTTGAGACCTTTGAAGCGACCTTGTTTTCAAACAGCTAAAATATTACAATATGTGAGTTTTTGGTTAAAAACCCTTATTTAGATTGGTTTAATAATCTTATTTTGGAATCTTCTTCATCCATTGCTCTCATACCCTCTTTCCCTATTTCAAGAAGTTTTGTATGAGCTTCAATTATTGAACTGATCTGAACTTCAATCTGCATGCGTTGTCGCTTTAGCTCTGCTATATCTTCATGCAACTGGGACAGCCTGTTGTGCGCTCTATTAAGGATTTTTTCCGCTTTAACTTCTGCATCAGCAATAATAACTTCTGCTGATTTTTGAGCATTTTCCTTCATTTGTTCCATGACTTTTTGGGAATTAAGTATTGCACGTTTAAAAGTTTCTTCACGCTCTCTGTATCCATGGCCCTCTATATTGAGTTTGTGAATTTCTTCAACCAATTCCTCATTTTTATTCTGTAAGGCTTCAAGTACATCAGACATCTGTTCAAGGAATACATCAACCTCCTTCCTGTCAAAGCCTCTGAATCTCTTTTTAAACTGTTTTTGCCGAATATCAAGGGGTGTGGTTTTCATTACTTTCACCTGTCTTTCAAAGGTCTCTTTCATATGTTAAAGCAAACTATGAGATAATCTCATAAGACTATTTACAACAAATGTTCTCAGGAAAACAATTCCAAGAAGAACCATAATCGGAGAAAAATCGATACCACCGAAGCTAATAGGCATTCTTGTGCGTATGGGATATAGAATCGGTTCTGTAATATTATGAATAAAGCGGACTATGGGATTATAAGGATCAGGATTCACCCATGACAAAACAGCCCGCGCAATTACGATCCACATGAAGATGACCAGAACAATGTCAGCAACATTAGCGACAGCCTTTAAAAAATAGCCGATTATAAACATAGAAATGAAAAACTCTCATTCTTAATTAATTTCAAAGTGAAGGACATTGATGAATTCTTAATGAATCATCCGTACAATGATTTATTACGAATTAAACAACATTATGTTTTAATTTAATTAATTCGTTAGGATAAGTCAAGATATTTCAGACAAATCGTTTCTTTTTGTCTCGTGATGAGACCTTTGAAAAATGCTCAATTTTGTTCAAGTTCAAGGAAGGCGAAAATTTTAACCACAGGAATACATAGAGTATTTTGAGGATTAAAATTTGAGTCTGACACAGAAATTGGGCAAAAGGGGGCGTTTTGCAAGGGTCTCATGATATATCGTCGTTAATAATATAATAATGGAGAAGGATTTTTGAATGGACACTTGATAGAATTTCCGTGACGATATCTTTTCTCTTGACTCAATAAAAACTAAACCTTAAAGTGGCGCGTATTTATCACAGCCAAACAAATCTATTTCTATAAGCTATCAGTTTGATATAATTCAGTATTTTATAAAAGGAGAATGGAGATAATGTTGAATGATAAGAAGATAAGTATAATAGGAACAGGAAATATGGGAGAAGCTCTTGTTAGCGGACTTATTAGTTCTGGATCATCCAATCCCGAAAATATCATCTGCTCTGATGTTCGGGAGAATAAGCTTGAAACAGTTAATAAAAAATACGGAATTCTAACTACAACAAACAACATAGAGGCGATCAAGGCATCGGAAATCGTAATATATTCGATTAAACCACAGATCATGGCTTCGGTACTGAGAGAAACAGCTTCATGTCTAGACATGTCGAAACTCATTATCTCGATTGCTGCCGGTGTTCCCCTGGCCGCAATTGAGTCGTGTCTTGGAAAGGATTTGCGCCTCATTCGGGTTATGCCTAATATTTGTACATTCGTTAAGGAGGGCGCTACTGCCATTGCTGCCGGTAAAAATGCCCTCAAGGATGACATCGATCTGGCAATGGCCATTTTCGATTCCGTGGGAAAAAGTATTTTCATTGAAGAGAATATTCTCATGGATGCTATCACGGGGTTGAGTGGTAGCGGTCCGGCCTATATCTTTATAATTGTTGATGCTCTTGCCGATGCAGGTGTAAAGATGGGCCTCTCAAGACGGGATTCTCAATTTCTTGCTACCCAAACAGCTTTAGGAGCTGCGAAATTATTAATGGAAACAAAAGAACATCCAGGGAGTTTAAAGGACAAAGTCACCTCTCCCGGTGGAACAGCTATCGCCGGTATTCATACATTAGAAAAAGGGGGTCTCCGAACAACCCTAATCAATGCCGTGGAAGCCGCTACAAAGCGATCTCAAGAATTGGGAGAAATGATGATTAAAAACTTCTCTAACCAAAAGGATTGATATTATGACTGAATATGAAAATTTAATAGAATTAAAAACCATTGACTATAAAAGACCCACCATAAAGAAAGGATATGCCAACCAGTTTCTTAGTATAGACATTTCTGATCTAGATATTTCTTTTAAGCAAGTTACTGAAGAAATTAAATCAACCTTTGTTGGCGGCAAAGGGTTTGATCTCTGGCTGCTCTGGAATGCTGTCAAAAAGACTACAAAATGGAACGATCCTGAAAATGCAATATGTATTGCATCAGGGCCCATGGGGGGTACGCCGTCATTCCCTGGTTCCGGGAAAAGTATTGTAACCACAATCTCCCCCACAACAGAGTCTGTTATGGATTCTAACGTAGGGGGATATTTTGGGCCCTATTTGAAATTTTCAGGATTTGACGCCTTAGAAATAAAAGGAAAATCATCAAAAGATGTACTTATTTTTATCGATGGTATTGATCAGAAGATTCAAATTTTTGAGGCTGTTGAATTATCAGAGGAATCATATGACCTTTCAGCGACTTTAACAGAGCAATTTGGTAAGGGAAAACCCCGCAATATTTCTGTAGTCTCCGCAGGGCCGGGAGCAAAACACACATTGATTGGATGTCTGAACTTTACCTGGTATGATTCAAAACGTAAACGAGTGAGATATAAACAGGCAGGACGCGGCGGAATAGGTAGTGTTTTTGCTGATAAAGGCATTAAAGCAATTGTGGCCCGATGGGATGATGTTACTTTAAGCTCAAATAATCCAGCGGATGTTGATTTGATAAAAGATGTTGGGAAAAAATACTCACGCGAAATTGTAAAACTCGATCCAAAGCAAAATGAAATGTCACGTATAGGTACGACACACCTCGTTACCATTATGAACGACTATGATCTGTTACCCACAAAAAATTTCCAGTACGGCCGGCATCCGGAAGCAGCCAATGTGGGTGCCGAGGTTTACAGACGCATATTTGACAAAGGCTATGACGGATGCTGGATGGGGTGCACCGTTGCATGTGCACATGGTGTTAAAGATTTTGTACCGCTTACAGGTCCTTACAGGGGAAAGAAAGTTTTTGTTGACGGACCGGAATATGAAACAATTGCCGGTTGTGGTTCAAATATAGGCATCTTTGATCCGTTTACAGTTGTTGAGATGAATTTTTATTGTGATGCCTATGGTCTCGATACGATTTCGGTGGGAACATCGATTGCCTTTGTAATGGAATGTTTTGAAAGGGGTTTGATTAATGAGTCTAATACCGAAGGCATGGACCTTTCTTTTGGCAACAGGATAAATGCACTGGAATTATTACATCAAATGGCCGATGGAGAGGGCTTTGGAACAATTGTGGGCCAGGGTATTCGTAAAATGAAAACGATGTTTGCAAGAGACTATGGTGCAGATGCTGATATATTGTGTGATATCGGTATGGAGTCAAAGGGACTTGAGTTTTCCGAATACATGACAAAAGAATCGCTTGCTCAGCAGGGTGGATACGGTCTGGCGCTCAAAGGTCCCCAGCATGATGAGGCATGGCTGATCTTCCTTGATATGGTGCATAATTTCATGCCGACTTTTGAACAAAAGGCAGAGGCTCTCCACTGGTTCCCCATGCTACGAACTTGGTTCGGTCTGTGCGGCCTGTGTAAACTTCCGTGGAACGATATTGTTCCCGAAGACAATAAAGATATGCCGGAACCTGCAAAGGTCATGAAACACGTTCAGTGGTATACAGACTATTTCAGTGCAGTTACAGGTAAACAAAAGGTGCCCGATGACCTTATACATATGAGTGAAACCGTTTATAATTTCCAGCGCATCTTCAACCTGAAAATGGGCTTTGGTCGTCGTGAACATGACACCATCCCCTACCGTGCCGTTGGACCGGTGACGATTGTTGAATATGAATCACGGCAGGATCGGTATGACAAGCAACTTGTTGAAAAACATAAAATAGACATCGAAGGCAAGAGCACAGATGAAAAATTGAGGCTTTTGCGTAAATTTCGAGAGGAACAATATGAGAAGTTAAAGGATGCGGTATATAAGCGTAGGGGATGGACAAATGACGGTATTCCAACAATTAATACCGTAAAGCGACTTAACATTGACTTTCCTGAAGTCTTAGAGGTTCTAAAGGAAAACGGGATCGAATAATGATTAAAATCAAGGAGAAAAGTATACAATGGCGCGAGGGAATGACGGTTACAGATCTACTCAAGGATTTAGATGATCCTCAACACTATGCGGTGGTAAAAATAAATAATAAATACATATCAAGACCTGATTTTAAAAAAACCATGATTCCTGATAATTCAGAAATATTTCTGATTCCTATGGTTGCCGGGGGGTGAACTCACCTTAGGCGCTTAGTTCTGAAATTTATGCTTTTTGGGGTAAAAATTTTTCGCATGAGAATTATGCGCCCTAAGTTATTGGTTATTTATTA
>CAZQOH010000074.1:0-8934 GCA_964594355.1 uncultured Desulfobacterales bacterium | reverse complement strand
AACGCTTCAAATTGTACCCACGATGAGCTCGGAAGTTCAGACGCTGGTCAATCGAGGCATATTTATGACAACCGGTATAATCTGTGTTCATCTGTGTCCAAAAATAAAAACATGACGCTACCAGCCCCCCGACGCGCCACCCCCACCAAAACCTCCGCCTCCACCACCGAAACCACCGGAGCCGCCACCAAAACCGCCGCCACCCCCCCAGGAACTACTTCTACCTCCCATTGATGAAAACAGCAAAAGAAGCAGCAGTAGTCTTGGATTTTTAATAAACAATATCAATAGAACAATAAAAAACACCAGGGAAACTATTTTTTTGAGAAAGCCCGGTGTCTGATCCTTTTTAACACTTTGAATGGAACGTTTCAATTTTGGCATACCGGTTATCTGTTTGCCGGATTCCGAGGCTATCTCATTTGCTATTGCCAGAGTGGCTATATAAATACCCTTTGAGTAATCTCCTTTCCTGAAATAAGGCACAAGATAATTGCGTCCGATACTGCCGACCAGGCTGTCCGGAAGCGCGCCTTCAAGTCCGTAGCCAACCTCAATTCTGTACTTCCTGTCTTCAACCGATATGAGTAGGAGTACACCGTTATCTTTTCCCTTCTGACCAAGCTTCCATTTGTCATGCGCCACCGTTATGGAAAAATCTTCGATAGATTCGCCTTCAAGGCTTTTTATTGTCAAAATAGCCAGTTGCGCGGTTGTTTTGTCCTCAAGTTCCTGAAGGTATCGGTTAAGTTTCATTTCCATGTTATTCTCAACAACACCGGCAAGGTCGACTACGTAATTGTAAGGATTTTCAGGAATGTTGACAGCATAGGAAAAAGTCACAGATGAAAGGGAAACGATTATAATTAATAGAAGGATAGGAAATTTATTCGCTAATTTCATCTGTAATGTCCCCCAATTTTTCAATGGCCTTATAATAGTCTTCGAATATGACGTTTAATTGTTCCATGGGAAGTTTTATTCTTTCCTTTTTTTGTTTTAAAATTGTTTTAAAAACTTCGGTACTAACACCTGTTACTTCTTGAAGTGTTGTCAGGACATCCTCGTTCTTTTCCATCGCTTCTTTCCCAAACAGAACAATGATCCCTCTAAAAAGTGGAATGTATCCCGCAAAGGAGTTAACAAAACCTTCCGATAATATTTTTCTGTTACCGGAAGAGGAAATGTAACCCTGTCTGAGACCGATCAATTTGATCTTCAGTTCTCTTTCACACTGATTTCGGAGGTCAGATCTCTTTATTTCAAGATCTTTAAATATATCCTCTCCAAAGACCGTTTGATGAAGTATCTTTATATTCAAAAATTCAATTGGGAAGACATCAAGAGAATTTTCAACATACTCCGGGGTCATTATCAAAGGTGCTGAAATCTTTTTTTTACCGTACTTTTTCCCAAGAGGAGCGAGAACTTCAAGAAATTTTAAATCCATTTTCTTAAAAACCAAAACGGAATTTATATCTGAAGTTTTAGGGTTAAAATCTTCGGTCAAAGCACTGCCGGTAATGTGAAGGGAATGGATTTTTTCTCCGTAACTTCCCAATATTTCACCAAGAAAGGGTTTAAATCTCGCTTTAACTTCATCTTTCAGATTCAGATCATTCATAATAACCTCCGAAGAACGGACTTTATCTATTTTTCCACTGAGTCGTTTCTTTATTTAAAAAAGCGTTAATACCGTTTTGGGCATCCTCTGTCATATTGTTCATGATAATTGTATTTTTAGCATAATGTAAGGCTTTGTCATCTGTTTGATCCATCTGATCGTAAAAGGCCTGTTTGCCTATTTCCAGTACAAACCCACTGGATTCGGCTATTTGAAGAGCCATTTCTTTCGTCTCTTTTTCTAAATCACTCAGCGGCACAACCTTGTTAATCAAACCCAGTTCCTTGGCCTCTTGAGCAGGGAAATATCGACCCGTAAGGAGCATTTCCATGGCAGCCTTCCGCCCGATGGCTCGAGTAACAGCCACCATAGGAGTAATACAAAAGAGACCTATTTTAACACCTGGTGTTGCAAACTTGGCTCCTTCTTCAGCTACCACCAAATCACACCAGGCAACGAGCTGGCAACCTGCTGCAGTGGCAATGCCCTGTACCTGAGCAATAACCGGTTGCGGTATTTCATGGATCAATTGCATCATCTTCGTACATTGATCGAAAATAAACTTGTATTCCTTTACGCCATGATCAACCATTTCAGCCAAGTAATGACCGGCACAAAAATGTTTGCCGGCGGCTTTTAGAATAACTACTTTAATCGATTCATCCAAAGATACCGTTGTTAATGCATGGATTAGCTCCTTGATCATCTTTTTTGATAATGCATTAATTTTGCCGGGATTATTGAGCGTCAAATAGGCAATAGGTCCTTCAGCAGAAAAGAGTATCTCTTCATAAGTCATGATCCCCTCCAAACCCGGACAAGCCGGAAACCATTAATCGTCATTGTCATTGTTTATACCCGATTGTTCGCAGAAAGTCCTTTCGCGTCTTTATATCCTTTTCCGTTTCAATACCTTTTGAAGCAAATCCATCAATGACTCCAAGTATTCCCCGACCTTGTTCCGTCTCCGCAATAATCACCTCGACAGAATTTGCAGTTGCACAGAAAATACGGCAAACTTCCGGGACATTTTTGATTGCATTCAATACATTAATAGGAAATAAATCTTTCATAAAAAGAATGAAGCTGTGACCGGCGGAAAGATTGTAGGCATTCTTTTTAGCCAGTTCAATCATTTCATCGTCTGTGCCGGTAAATCGCACAAGACATACATCTGAGGATTCACAGAATGCAACGCCAAATTTTGCCATGGGAACGGCATTGACCATGGCCTCATATACATCTTCCACTGTTTTTATAAAATGTGATTGCCCCAAAATCATGTTTAATTCGTCCGGTTTTTCAATTTTAACTGTTTTGATTTCCATTTGCTCCTCCATTAGTAAAAGGGAAAATTACATGTTCTCAGCCACGGAAATAGTCCTGTCACCTAGCATATTCACATAGCTTCCCATTTCATTGTCGTACCAGCCATAAATGACAGCCTGTGTTACCGGCACCCTGATAATCATCTCATTCAACGGAGGCTTGATACATTTTTCGATTTCCGGCACTCTTTTCAAATCTATTGTTACCTCTGCAGTGCGTCTATGAGTTTCATGACCTTCAATGATGGCGGCGGCCTTTGGCAAACCTATAATATCTCCGGAAGTATTTTGCTTATCCGTATAATAAAGATATCCATTAGGATCATCAGATGCGGCCTGCTTGTATATGTTGTTGATAAAGTCCCTCCTTATAGGTTCTCCGGTCATTTCATCCTGAAGATTCACTACAAGTATAATCAGGGAGCCCGTATTGATGGGAATCCTTACCGATTCCGCGATGAATCCTATTTTCTCCATTTCCGGAATCACCAACCTGAGTGTTTTGGCGGCACCTGTTGAAGTAAGGATAATGTTGTTCATTATACTCCTGCTTTTTCTCAAATCACCGGCTCTTGATTTTGGAAGCCTATCCAAAACCATTTGTGACCCTGTAGCCGCATGAACAGTCGCCATGGAAGCAGATAATATCTTTTTAGGGCCGAAAAAGTTTATAAGCGGTTTAATCATGTGGGCCAGGCAGGTCGTCGTACAAGACGTATTGGAGATAATTTTATGATGTCTTGGATCATAGTCATTGGCATTTATGCCCATAACGGTCGTAACGGCATCTTCAGGCATGGGCTTTCCCTTGTCCTTGATCTTAAATGGTGCAGAGACGATCACCTTTTCAGCTCCTGAATCAAAATGTCCTCGTAAAGACCCTTTTGGATAATCTGATGGGAGAGTTGGGTCAAGAAATTGGCCTGTCGTATCAATAATCAATTTCACGCCATGTTCCCTCCAGTCAATTTCACTTGGATTTCTTGCAGACCTTAAATATTTAACTTTTATCCCATCAATAGTCATTAAGCCGTTTTTCTCATCCAAATCATGTATTACCGGCTCTGATTTATGACCATACAGGAACCCACGAAGGAAGCCGTAGGTTGAATCCCTTTCCACATAATGAGCGATATCTTTCAGGGATGTACCCACTTCACGACCAATATTTATTATAATTTCATTAAAATATTTGCGTCCCACATGGTGCCAGAGAGTAAGCTTGCCGATTCGACCAAGTCCGTTTATTCCCAGTTTTAAACCTCTATCATCAACAGCTTCCATTACCATTCTTTATCCCCCCACTCGATTGAATATTAAATCTTCAATTATCTAGGCTTCCTTAACTTTCATCAAGCCCTGATGGATTGATCCTTGGTGACCGTCAATACTTAAATAATCTCCAGATCTTATAAGCACCTCATTAATATGGCATTCTTTTTCTTTCTCATTACAAACAAGCTCCCCACATCCCACTACACATGTTTTTTCAAGCCTATGTGCTACAACTGCTGCATGGGAAGTTAATCCTCCACGAGCCGTAAGAATACCGTCTGCCGCGTGTATTTCCTTAATATCATCGGGAACGGTATCACTTCTAACAAGAATTAGCGATGTATCACCTTCACGGGCTCTCCATTCATCTATCTCTTCCAAGCTGAATACCGCCCGACCGCTCATCGCCCCACCGCTTACTCCAATACCATGTCCAATCACTTTTTCATCTGTTACCCCTTCAAGATCAAAAGCAAAGACTTTCTTCCTTTCTCTCATGGTCATGTCCCTGGTTTGGAGCAGATATAGATCTTTTGGCGAAGAGCTCTCAAAGGTAAACTCAATTTCCTGGGGGCTCCACTCCTTTTTATAGATTAAAGTATTCGCCCAATCTTCCAGGGTTTTATAGATTTCTGGAAAATCGGTTTCAAGAGTAGTATATGTCTCCCTCATTTCGATATCTTGCTGAGTTATTGAAATGGGCAATGTATTAACAAGTCCTGATACAACATCTTCACCCTGATTTCCGATGGTAAAATCCCCCCATAATCTTATTGTATCCCTGGACCATTTTGGATCATGGGTAAAAATGACACCGGATCCGGATTCGCGGGAATTATTTCCAAAAACCATCTCTTGAATTGTAACCGCAGTCCCCCAGTCTTCCGATATTCCCAAGATTTGGCGGTAAGTCTTTGCTTTAGATGATTCCCAGGAAGAGATAACATTTTGAATGGTCACATGAAGCTGATCAAAAGGATCTTCCAAGATATCAATTTTTTCATCTCTTATCATATCCTTGTAGGCCAATGCGACTTGTTTCATCTGCTCGCCGGTAAATCCTCTTTTTAACGGAATACCCACTTTTTCCTTGTGTTCTTTTATTATTGCGTCAAAATCATCCCGATTAAGACCGTATGCCATACCGTAACCTTGCAGAAACCTGCGATAGCAGTCCCATGCAAACCATTTATTGCCCGTGCGTGCGGCAAGGCCTTCTGCTATTTCCTCGTTTATTCCAACATTAAGAAAAGTATCCATCATTCCCGGTTGTGAAATAGAAGATCCGCTTCTAACAGAAAAGAGTAAGGGATTTTTTGGATCACCAAAGGACTTGTCCGTAATCTTTTCCATAACAGATACATGGTGGGTAATCTGTTCCTTGAAATTCTTTGCTGCCGGCGGATAGCCGTCGATTATTTCTCTACAACGAAACACTTCGGTTGTAATGATGAAACCAGGAGGAACCGGGAAGCCGAAATTCCTAAGCTTAACCATGTTGAGCCCTTTATTCCCAAGATAAATTATTCCGGTAACTCTATTGTTTGGATTAATTAAGGACGTCATTGCACGCTGTGGATCATAGTTAAAAAGTAAGTGAAGCTTATTTTTAGAGAGTTTATCGGTTTGATGAAAAAGGGTGTTGAGTATTCGGCTTAAAAATAGATCTAACTGCTGAAGCCCTAAAGAAAGTGCTATCCTGTCACGGAAAAAAATCTCCGAAACTCTGTGTTTCAGCTTTTCGTGATCATCCATACCCTTCTTGGGAAGATATTTTTCTAAAATCTGGTCAACGGCAATTTGAGATAGAACCCTTGTCAGGTTTTGTCCGTGTACATTGTTAAAATAGTCGTTTATAATATTGTTTACGGCCTGGACAAATCCTTTAAAAATATCAAGGTACTGGGTAAGAGTAAATTCCTTTACCTCAAGTGAATGGGCTAATAGATCAAGTTGAGGTTCTATTTCAGCAGATGAAATTCCTTTTAATTTCAATGCCTTGTCAAATAACATTAAAAGGTCGAAAATCTGGTAAAAGGTAGCTTTGGTGATCAGATTAAGATCAATGTTTCTGATAAGCTCCTCAAAAAGAACATTAACAAGTGATTCTATTCTAAACGTAAGCCCAAGGGCATCAAATTTTATTTCGTGGTAACTTCCATACATGGAGGGTATATCCACGGTAAAATGTCTTTTCTGATAAATATCTTCCCTAATTTCATATGACTGTGGCGACAAAACTATTCTTTTTAGCAATTCAAGGTAATCGAGTAACTCAAATGTTTTTGTCTTTAAATCAGACTTATTAAGGGCATTCTTCAGTTTATTTAAATTAGGGAAGGCTTCATTCGAAAGCTGAGCAATATAACTGTCCATTTCTATGAAATCGAGGTTGTATTTATTATGCAAAAGTTTGTAAAAGGATGCGGCAAGTTTTACTCTTTCCAGATCTTCATCTGATACCCCTGAAATATCTTCAAGGAGTTTTTTAAGTTTTTCTTCATTCACATCAAGGAAATCATGAGGCAAAGAAAGTCCTTTTCTATGAAGGTGTGACATTACCCTATAAACGCCATCTATATATGGTCCTCTAACATCAATTTGATCGTAGATACTGGGTGGAACAAAAGGTTCAACAAGGCTCTTTTCCCTGGTTTCCCAAAAATTAAGGACCGCTTCCATAAAGTCGATTATTCGATTGCTGCTTTCAACATGACTTTGTTTGCGCAAAAAATGGATCAATATATCTCTACGATGAACTACCTCATCAATATTTGTTGATATATCCCTTAGTTTCCCTTCGGCGCCTATATCATTAAAAAAAGTCGGGAAGAGCCTGGTAAGTTGTTTGGCAAGGTTATATACAGGATCGATGTCACTGTTTAAAAACTTGGTAATATCACGGGGAAAAAGGTCGGTATCTTTGATAAAAACACCGCATAAAGAAATATGGATAATAAGACATGAGAGAAGCTTGGTCGACCATTTGGGGTTAAGTTCAATAAGCTCAAGCCATGTTCTTATATTTTGAATATGAGCGCTGTTGACTTTGACTTGCCAATCATTTCCAACACCGCTTAACATGGGAGACTGAAAACCCAAATCAATAACCGATTCGATAAAATAATTTATTTGATCACTTTCGTCGGTTTTATAAACACCCCGTCCCATATTGAGCACACAGTCTAAAGCCGTAGCAGGAAATTCGTTTGCTCGGGCTTTTAAAATAGAGAAGGTTTTCCGGATCAGTTTATCGACATTCCAAGACTTCTCATGATCGATTAACCAGCTCAATGTTCTGTTGATGTCCCTTAAGGTTTCCTCATGTATCGTTGATAGTCCGGAAATATTCATTATATGAAAAAGGAATATAAGTTTCCACTCATTGCCTTTGCCCTCTTCGCCCCTCGCATCAAAAAGCTTTTGAGGAATTTCCCTGTATATTTCTACAAACTGTTTGTATCCGGGAAGTTTTACAAGTTTTTTTAAAACGTTTTCTGCTCCGATCTTTTTAAGCTTACTGATATTAGCAAGCCCATTATTCCATTTGCGGATTTGCTCATGAGAAATATCCTTGAAAAATTCAAACATTTTCCCCAGGTCTCCCGCATCCTCCACTTCTTGATCAAACCAAGTCTGAGAGTCTTTCTCACTCAACCAATAAGAATATGTAAATTGAAAATATTTAAAAAGCAGTAAATTAATTGCCTTAAAATCGGTAGAAAATTCATCTGTATGGTTTAAAAGTATTTCTGCCAGTCTTTTTACCTGATAGAAACTCTTAACAAATAAAAAGAAATGTTCATCCTCATAATTTTTGATAAGATTAAAGGAGCTATTGAGCATCGGGGCAAATTTTTTGAGGTCGGAGCCGGAATCCTTTATGATTTTTTGAAGAAACAAAAGCATATTGTCTGCGGCTTCAGCTTTAATCCCCATATCATTGCTTAATTCAATGGCTTCACTAAATATGTTCACAAAAAGATCAGCCGCGTCAGACCCATTTGGGTGGTTTTTGAGAAGATGAAAATAATCTAGAGAATAAAACCTTGCTTCTTTTACTATAAATTGCCAATTCTTATAGGGATGTGAAAGTTCTTTCAGGAATATGTTCAATCCTTCCATTAGCCCATAATACTTTGACATAACTTCTTGCAGGGTTGAATATTTGGCGTCTATATCTACCTCAATGTGATAGCTCGCCAGATTTATTTCAAGTGCTTGTGACTTTATCATCAAAATCTCCTAATAATGATAAACTGGAATATTCTTAGCACCTCAGTTAAATATTTACAATTTTAACGTTGAAACTAAACATTTTGTAATATCCCGGCTTCTTAAGTACATATAGTGTTTGTCAAAATAACGTTCCGTTTCAAAGAATGTATGCAGCGTCTGAGTTTCCGAGCTAATCAATTTGGGGACATTTGATTAAGCGTTCTTGGCGAAACGGAGCGTAAAAATTGAAGCTGTTTGAGTCCCGAGCGTAGCGAGGTCGAGTTCTTTAATTTTAGCGCAGCGAGCCGTAGAACGCTTCAAATGTACCCACGATTAGCTCGGAAGTTCAGACGCTGATCAATCGGAACATATTTATGACAACCGGTATATACTATTAATTGTATATATATATTCCAATTGTGTCAATTTTTTACTGTAAATGAAAGAACTGTTCCGAATCTTTCACAAAGAACTTTCTAAAAATAACCG
>CAZQOH010000073.1:0-9040 GCA_964594355.1 uncultured Desulfobacterales bacterium | reverse complement strand
ACCGTCTCTTTAATATACCTTAAATCTGTCCACTTTCCTTTGAACCGATACATTGGTACCTCACAGGAAAGGATTGCCAAGAGATTATATGCAGCGTATTTTAGCATTATTCAATTTCAAGCTCCTTTAACTTTTTCCATAGAGTGGTTCTACTCATTCCGACATACTGGCTGGTACCCGCTTTTTCCGGTGCGTTTACTCTCAAATCTTTTTGGAAAAATGTCTTCCCGGCCGCGGAACAAAGATCTAAAGAGCATTACTTTTTGCTCCTCAGTCGATTCGTTTGTTATGCTTATTTTTAAATTTTGATCGAATGGAAGTTTTTCTCCGGCAATGGATTGTTGAGGGTTCTTAAGATGTCTTACTTTGTATTCAAGTTCTATCCTTTTCTCATTTAGAATGGCCAATTCTTTTTCAGTAGTTTTTATTTGCCTCTCAATTGACGTTGTGTCTTTAAAGATAATTGCTCCAGGAAATCTATTTCTATCTCGTAAACAGATATTCCTTTTGGTGCTATTTTATTATCTGATGTCCAGAAGCTCAGGATGATTCTTTCTCAGATATGCCATGACTTCATCTCTAAAGCTTTCGGCGAACTCTATAAGTTCATCTGAATCGTGATCCGTAGCGACACCCACTGAATCGTATTCCGCCGTATTTCGCTTCGCTCTACAGGTATCCAGATAATCTGCATCATCATTTTTTTCTGATCCCAGTATTTTTGGTAGAGCCTGAATCGTTCGATAATGCTGAAGATTCCTTTCTGCCTTATATCCTTCTGCATATAAAAGGATCGTACAAAGCTTCAAGGTGGCATTATAAGCGATACCAAATCGCCAGTCTGCCGAAACCCCAGAACGCGCATCCTTCAAATCACGATCTACAATCTGAAAAAGATTTTCAATCTCTTCAGGTGTCGTTGTATGAGGCCTTAGCCAACCATTATCAGACCATTGTCTTAAGGTCATCGTCATTTCCTATGATAAACAGTTTTGAATCCTTTAGGACTTGGTTAAGAAAGTGCTCGTTTTCAGATTTTCGGTGGCTGAATTCTTCAGTAGTCAAAACATATGGGTTAATCTCCCGTCCAAGTTTCTCTGTTAATCCATGCAAAAGACGAGTCAATGAACGTAGCCCTATATCCCCTATCACCATCAAGTCGATATCGCTTCCTGCTTTTTCTGAGTCCCCGGCCAGGGAACCGAACACAAATGCCACACGAATTTTCTTTTGGTGGTCAAGTGCGCCTTTCAATACATCCAATAAGCCGACCGTTTTGACAACCAAGACCTGAATTTCTGAAAAGACTGGATGCTGTTGATTGGCCCTATAATATAAGCGGTTGCCGTCTCTTCTCTTTGAAACCAAATCGAGTCTGTACAGCTTTTTCATCTCGGTCTGGATCGTGCCGATTGTAAAGCCTGATCTGCGCTCGATCTCCCGAACATGCAAGGCATTGTCATTAAGTCCGAACAGCAGACGGAAAACTTCGGCACGAACTTTTGAGGATAATATTTCCGATAGCATGCTCATATTGATCGTTCATACCATACATATGCATGGTTTGTCCATACATTTTTTGCAAATATCCAAACATTTATTTTATTAGTTTAGCTGCAGAAAATTGTTAGTATTTTTACAATTTTTCAAACCCCGGCTATAAGCTTTTTTCAAACAAGCGGAGTGTTTTCTCTTTTTGCATGAACGGCGTTCTTCAATCTGTATTGTATTTCAGGTACCCAATAGGTACCCTTTTCTGCCGACATCATGCTAACCTATTGATATTATGCACAGCATGCACATTATGCACAGCCGGGATGAAAAAGGGTAGCTTAACAAATACGTATTGTTTTAAGTTAGTTATGGATATGTTCTTCTGGAAGACCAACTGCTTTGGGAGCAGGAAGTCGGAGGTTCAAATCCTCTCGCCCCGACCAGCCTTCGCTTCAATTTATTGAATGTTCGTGCGACTACTTTTACCTCCAGCAGGCAGTCTTTCGACCATTACTCAAAAGGGAAAAGTCTTACTATAATTGTACAATCCTGTGAAATAAAGTATCGCATCTTTATTTCAATAGCAGATAATGTTGTTAAGCAGTATTAAAAATATGGGTTTACTGTAAGGAAAAGCCGGTTTTATGATGTTTGTTATAAATGACCATTTTCCGGAAATGCTTGATGCAGCGAGGAACCGTCAGTTTTGAAGACCTTCAAAAAGTTCAGATAATATCCAATGCTTTTTTCCTTGCAGAAGTCATAATATTAGACGGTACAAAATCGAAGGCATTTTTTCAAGTCTGCCGACGTTTTTGTACCATTAAAGTTACATAAAATTCATGATCGTGTAATTGAAAAGCTTGTGTTACAGCCGGAATGGGGCCATCCGGAAAGCATACAAATCATAACTCCGACCGGATTCATTTGACAAATTATCTCTAGCCCACATTTCTCATGAAGAATTGATCCTATGATTAATAACACAATAATTAACTGTAATATCAATTAAATACATAGATAATAAAATTTCATATGGGTGAACATGCTGTAATCGGAAGATATCATTATTCAATTTCAAGCTCCTTTAACTTTTTCCATAGAGTGGTTCTACTCATTCCCAGAATTTCCGCTGCTTTGCCTTTATTGAATCGACTTCTTTCAAGAGCCTTACGGATGATATCCGCTTCATTTTCCTTTTTCTGATGGTTTAGTTGTTCTTTCAACGAAATATGATTTGCTTCGACAATAGCTTCTTTTTCGTTGGGAGAGTAAAGGATCAATTCCGAATATAGTTTTTCAAAGATCTTCGGGTTGAACTGGGAACCGCACAGAAGAATCAATCGTTCAATGGTATTTTGAAGTTGTCGAACATTTCCCGGCCAGAAATATGCCATCAATTTGTCAATGTAGGATTTAGGAATTGTGATGGGCTCCAGTTTATGTTCTTGTGATATGTTTCGGATGAACTCCATTACCAACAGAGGGATATCCTCGATTTTTTCCCTCAACGGCGGCAAATATATCTGCAAGACATTTAGACGAAAAAAAAGATCCTCACGAAAATTACCACGATGCACCTCTTCACCCAAATCCTTATTAGAGGTGGCGATCACTCTCAAATCAATGGGAATTAGCTGGATACCTCCAATTCGCATAACTTCCCGTTCCTGTAGAACTCTCAGTAGACGGGGTTGAACACTATGAGACGTTGCAGAAATTTCATCAAGCAAAATAGTCCCTTTATGAGCTATTTCAAAGAGACCCGGTTTGCCCCCTTTTCTGGATCCTGTAAAAGCACCGTCTTCATAACCGAAAAGCTCACTTTCCAGAAGTTGGTCGGGCAAAGCCGCACAGTTAATGGAGACAAAAGGTTTGCTTTTTCGGCGGCTTAGATTATGGATGCTCTGGGAAAGAATTTCCTTTCCCGTGCCTGTTTCCCCGTTGATCAAGATGGTGGTATCGGTTGATGCAAATTGTTTTGTAATGGTGACAACTTCTCGCATAATATGACTACCATGGATGAGATCTTCAATAGTGTACTTTGCTATCATCCCTTTAGCCAGCGTACGCCGGACCTCATTTTCGGCTCTCATTACATTGGAGATATCTGTAAAAGTGGAAATGCTGCCGATCACCTTATTTTCGATCATTATGGGTAAATGATTAAATACAAATAGCTCCTTGTTAATCCTCGTTAGTTTGTCGAGAACAGGCTTTTGAAGATTCATTACTTTGAAGATAGGCGCATCAGGCAGGTATCGGGTGATGGGCTCTCCCATAACATCGCTATCATTGATTTTCAGAAACTCTTTTGCAGTTTTATTGATGTTTGTAATGATCCCTTTTTGATCCGAAGCGATGATGCCTTCAGATGCGCTATCAAGGATGCTCCGATAACGTTCGGCCTTCTGTTGTTCATTTCTGTTGGCTTGTGCAACGGATTTGGCGCTTTCAATGGTGGTGTCAATGGCCTCTTTTGATGTTTGAATTTCCACGAACTCAAGGCCATATTTTCGGGCACATCGCCCTGCTACACCGGCACCGATAACCACCTGACAGCCTTGGCTCTGAGCCTCAAAAACCATTTCCTCCAGACTTGTCTTGCCATGGTAAACACCCTGCAAAATTTCTATATTAAGAAGCTCTTCCATAATTTCGACATCGCTCAATTCATTCCGGAAGCAAGGCAATAATATTTTTGTTCCAAGAGTTTTTGCCTCTTTAAGACATGTCAGTACATCAAAGGAAGACATTGGGACAGATAGAACCGGAATATGCAAATTCTCCCTTAATAGATGCGCCGTACCTTTACGGCTGATGATGACCTCAATGCCATCCCTTTCCATTTGCCTTCCTACCGGAAGTGCTTCATCCAGTCCTTTGGATGAAACCCGAATATCTTCGTCTAATTCCACCATAATTTTGCGAACATAATTCGATAAAGAAATACTGGAGGTAATCACTCCAATTTTAAAAGGTTGGGTTTTCAATTTTTCATCCTCTTTTAGATAATAATGTTCATATTTTTGCACGCTTGTTTCATAAAATTAATATTGTGTCAATATTTTTTAACAATCGTGAACATAAATTGAAATATTAGCTCCTGATTTCTAATCTTTGCCCTTTCTTTACGGTGCCGTTTCGACAAATTTCTGATCTGGCTTTTAATTATCCCTCCCGCAAACCGCAGTATGTAGCCGTCTTATAAAAAAGGATAAATAATGAAAAAACAACTGATAATATATGGCCATAATAATAAAATAATTGGCACGATTATTGTTATAACTACACATGAGTCGAGACCTTTGAAAAATGCTTCCCGCTGTAGCGGGATTCAAGTTCAAGGAAGACGAAAATTTTAACCACAGGAATACATTGAGTATTTTGAGGATAGCGCTAAAGGTTAGCGCTTATGCTTCACTCCGTGTCACTTCGTGCAAAATGTTGAGCCTGACCCCAGAGAATTATGCTCCGCATTTCACGGGGCAGGCACAGAAATTGGAAAAAAGGGGGCGTTTTGCAAAAGTCTCACCCTTCAACAGGACGTGACATGAACTTTCACACAGGAAGATACCTTCAAGACAGCGAAGTGTCTTCGCAAATCATCGACGTATTGGTCGTAGGCGGTGGCAATGCGGCACTCTGCGCTGCGATTACGGCACGGGAGACCGGAGCAACAGTTTTATTGCTTGAGAGCGCTCCCAAAGACTTTCGGGGCGGTAACAGTCGTCATACACGTAATATGCGTTACTTACACGAACATGCAAATGATCATCTGACGGGTCCCTATCTTGAAAAAGAATTCTGGGATGACCTGTTGCAAATAACTGGTGGGCAGACTAACGAGCAACTTGCTCGCTTCACTATACGCGAATCGATGGATATTGGGTCATGGATGGCGAATCACGGATGCCATTTTCAACCCTCAATGCGCGGCACGCTTCATCTTGGAAGGACAAATGCCTTCTTCTTAGGTGGAGGCAAGGCCTTGATGAATGCCTACTATGCTACCGCCGGCAAACTGGGAGTTGAGATATTGTATGACGCAGAGGTTCGTAATCTTGAAATTCACGAGGGCAATTTTACTTCCGCTACCTTTGGAGTAAACGGATCTACAAGAAAGATTAAAGCAAAGACCGTCGTTATAGCTTCAGGTGGATTCCAGTCAAATATAGAATGGCTTAAGAAATATTGGGGTGAGTCTGCTGACAACTTTATCGTTCGAGGGACACCCTATGACAAAGGGAGGATGTTGCGCGTTCTTCTTGACCGGGGAGCTAAACCAGTAGGGGACACACGTCAGTGCCATGCCGTGGCAGTCGACGCACGGGCACCCAAGTTCGATGGAGGAATTGTTACAAGACTCGACTGTATGCCTTTCGGGATCGTTGTAAACAAGCACGCCAGGCGCTTCTATGATGAAGGCGAAAATTTCTGGCCGAAACGTTACGCCATCTGGGGTCGCCTCGTCGCGCAACAACCGGATCAGATTGCCTATTCGATTATCGATTCGAAGTCCACAAACTTGTTCATACCGTCGGTTTTTCCACCAATCGAAGCAAATTCCATCGGTGAAATGGCTGTCAAACTCTCCTTGAACCAATCAGCGCTTGAAAAGACAGTGTCCACTTTTAATAAATCCACACGTCTCGGTACTTTCGATCCGACAGTTCTTGACGAATGCAGAACTGAGGGAATAGAACCACCTAAAAGCCACTGGGCGCGCCCGCTGGATACTCCGCCGTTTTACGGGTATCCACTAAGACCCGGGATCACCTTTACATATCTTGGGGTAACCGTTAACGAGAAATCCCAGGTGATCATGCAGGACGACAAGCCGGCTCCGAACATTTTTGCAGCGGGCGAAATCATGTCAGGTAATATACTTGGAAAGGGGTACATGGCAGGGTTGGGCATGACCATCGGAACCGTTTTCGGCAGGATTGCAGGAAAGGAGGCGGCACGCTATGCCATTAGCTGAATCAATTGCAGAAGCTAAACGGGTGATGATATTCTGTAACGCTTGTCGCTATTGCGAGGGATTTTGCGCGGTTTTTCCGGCAATGGAGCTTCGAAGGACATTTTCCGAACAGGATTTGAATTATCTGGCCAATCTTTGCCACAACTGCCGTGATTGTTATTACGCTTGCCAGTATGCGCCCCCCCACGAATTCGGATTAAATGTTCCGAAAGCCCTGGCCGAATTGAGTATAGAAACATACCAGAAATTTTGCTGGCCCCATTTTTTTGCGGGTCTATTCCGGCAGAACCGGATGGCTGTCTCGTTGATTACTGCGGTAAGTGTGGTGATTATTTTTCTGCTTGCACTTTTTTTTCGAGAACCATCGGTGGTCTTTTCTACCCATATTGGCGAAAATGCGTTTTATAACATTATCCCATATACTTATATTGTCTTGCCATTCTCAGCACTGGCTCTCTTTATTTTGGCAAGCCTTTTGATAGAGGTCTATAACTTCTGGCGAGAAACGGGTGGAAGACTCAGCGAGTTAAGCGATCCACGTGCCAATATAAAAGCGATTTGGAACACTCTGCGTCTAAAATATCTGGATGGCGGCGGATACGGTTGCAATTATCCGGACGAGCGGTTCGGCATGACCAGACGGTGGTTCCATCATCTCGTGTTTTATGGTTTCATACTCTGTTTTGCTTCGACAACGATCGCAGCGATATATGAACACTTCCTGCACTGGGGAGCGCCTTACCGGTTTTGGAGCTGGCCTGTCATGCTGGGAACCATCGGTGGCATAGCCATGCTGGTTGGGACTGGAGGATTGCTCTATCTCAAGACACGGATGGACGCTATACCAGCCGCCTCGCGCTCCATGGGTATGGATATCTCGTTTCTTGTGCTGCTGTTTTTTACGAACCTTACAGGTCTGCTGCTTTTAGTTTTGCGGGCGACTCCGGCCATGGGTACTCTGCTCATAGTGCACCTTGGTTTTGTGGTAGGGTTATTTATCACGATGCCGTATGGTAAATTCATTCATGCGGCTTTTCGTTTTGCTGCACTCATCCGAAGTGCGATAGAACAGTCACGCGAAGAAAATTAACTAAGAAAGAAAGGAAAGAAAATGAAACGTAACATTAAGGCAGGTAAAATGTATGGAAAGGGGCTAGAGTTCAATGTTTTTACCGATGATGAACTTAATGATATCCATGCGGCAACATTGGAAGTTCTATGGAAAACCGGTATGTTTGTTGAGGACGAAGAAGCCCTGGAGATCTTTGACGGTGGCGGAGCCCATATTGATCCTAAAACCAGAATTGTCAAAATACCTCCCAACCTGGTTGAAGACGCCGTTCAATCGGCTCCGGAAATTGTTCTTTTGGCCGGGCGTAACCCAAAAGATGACATGCTCCTTGAAAAGAATCGAATCGGATTTGATTGTTTTGGCGAAGCGATTCAAATCACCGACCCTCGCACGCGCGAGTTGCGGGAGCCCACCAAAGCGGACCTCGCCGATGCTACTCGGCTGGTTGACGCTCTGGAACATATTGATATCTGCCATAGATCCCTGGGATGTCACGATGTACCGCCGGAAGTGGCTGCGGTCCACAATGCCGAAGCTATGTTATTGAATACGACCAAGCATATGTTCCTGGCAGCGGGAAGCGGTTTTATGTTGCAAAAAATTATGGAAATGATAGCCGCAGTTGTCGGGGGTAAAGAAAATATAAAAGATCGTCCCATTTTGACATGCGGCACCTGTCCGGTTACTCCACTCAGATTGCCAAGAGACTGTTGTGAAATCATCATCGAATCAGCCCGGTCGGGTCTGGTAACCAAATGCCTTTCACAGGCCATGGCCGGAGGATCTTCGCCGGTTACCCTTGCAGGCACTTTGGTACTCCATAACGCGGAGATTCTTTCAACCTGTGTGCTCAGTCAACTGACTCGTAAAGGAACGCCTTTTATATATGGGAGCTCGTCTTGTAGCATGGATTTGCGATTCGGCGCAGCGGTGGTAGGAAACCCAGAAACGGCGTTGCTCAACGCGGCGATACCACAAATTGCCCGCCGTTATCTTTTGCCATGCCAGGTCGCCGGTGGGTAGAGCGATAACAAAGTGTCTGATGCCCAGATGGGCCATGAAAAGACTCTCACCGCCCTCCTTCCCGCGCTGGCAGGTGCCAACGTGATATACGGACTGGGCAACACGGAAACGGGAGTCACCATGGATTACGGGCAAATGGTGATGGATAATGAATTTGCCGGATTGATCAAATATACGATCCAGGGAATCCCCGTCAACGACGAGACCCTGGCGGTCGATGTGATCCATGAAACAGGACACTTCAAAGATTTCCTTAGCCATGATCATACGATGGAAAACATGCGGACAGAACAAACATATCCCGAATTAATCGATCGAAGAATCCGTAGTGAGTGGCAAAAGGCGGGAGGAACCACAATTTACGAGCGGTCGTGGAAAAAGGCTTTGGAAATCTTAGAGACTCACAAACCTGAACCGCTTCCCGACGACGTTCAGAAAATAATCCGGGAAATAGTAGAGGAGACAGA
>CAZQOH010000072.1:0-9049 GCA_964594355.1 uncultured Desulfobacterales bacterium | reverse complement strand
CCTATGATGAGTATTTTATGAATGTCGTCACGTTTGGGCATTGAAACTCCTTTTGCTTAATTTTTTTTAGACACCTTATTACTTACAAATAAATATAATGCAACCTGAAAATGTTATGTCCGCAAAGATTTTTTGTTTATTTTGGGTTATACGGGCGCTATAATTATTTCTTTAGATTTTAAGAAAATTTGTGCTGTAGGTTATTTAGATCGGCGGAATTTTACCTTAAGCAGGCGTTCGAACACCTTGATCATCGCCCCCTTGTCTTCATCAGCATAGCCCATCTGCAGGGCCATCTGGTAGGTTGTCAGGGCAGTGTTCACCATCGGTAAAGGAATCTGGCGGTCTGCAGCAAGTTTTGCCGCACTTGCCATATCCTTATAGGCGTTTTTCAAGCTATAGCCTTGGTCAAATCGATTCTCAAGGATATTAGGAATAAAAAACTCCGACGCAAAGCTCCGTCCTGAACCCGTGTTAATGACCTGAGTAATTTTTTCCGGATTCAAACCGAGTTTGACTGCCATGGGCAGTACTTCGGCAATGACGGCAAGATTGGCATTGAAAAGCAACTGATTGATTAATTTGGCAAGCTGGCCGCTGCCAACATCGCCCATGAAAACTATCCGATTGCCCATAGCTTCTAAAGCCGGCTGTATTTCTTTTAAAATGTCTTCCTCACCCCCGTACATGATGGTCAGCGCAGCTTGTTTTGCCCTTTTTTCCATGCCGGTTACGGGAGCGTCTGCAAATCGAAGTCCATGTTTTTGCAACGAAGCAGCGAAATCCATGGTCCAACTAAAATCAGAGGTACCACAATCTACTACGATTTGTCCCGGTCTTGATCCTAGAACCACACCTTTTTCACCCAAAACAACCTTTTCGATAGCGTCCGTGTTCGGAAGGCAGAGTATTATCCAGTCTACACGTTTTGCCAGATCGGAGGGTGAATCGGCCTCCTTTGCGCCGGAGTCAGTCAGTAAGGCCGTCGCTTTAGCATCACTGTCAAAAACAGTTAAGTCGAAACCGGCTTTCAGTAAATTCAACGCCATCCACCTTCCCATTTGTCCTAGACCTATAAAACCAACTTCTTTTTTCATATCCATGTTCCTAATCAACTTTTCATAGAACTTCTTGCATCCGGGCTTCTTGAACAATAACCAAATTATTCTTTCGTTTTATAGCGATTGGGTTCATCGAAATACGTAATATCCGCATATCCGGCGTAAATTTTTCCGGAATGTTTAACTCCTGAAGGGATGTAATATCTGTCACCTTTTTTATATGTCTCTTTAAGACCTTCTATTGTTAGATCAATATGCCCTTCCAAAACAAAACCAACCTGTGCATCATGAGAATGTTCCGGTAGGTCAACATCTTTTTCAAAATGCATAAAAATTATTTGATGATCATCTGATTGAGAAAGATATGCCTTTATTCCTTCCAATGGTATTTCAGCTTCAGGTAAATTCTCAATCGGTTCGGGAAAAATTTTATTCATTTTTTCCATTCCTTTTTTCTGAATGTCGGGGTACTACCCCCATGTAATCTTTGCTTCATTCCTGAGTGGTAGTCGCTGATATTTGTATTTTTGATGACCGACCATCATTGTGCCAAAGCTAACATGGTCTTCAGGAAAAGCAAGAGCTTCCATCATTGGGGGCCAAAAGTTTGCTGCGGCATTAAAATAACCGGCCCAGCAGACACCCAATCCAAATGAAGAGGCGGCCAGTTCAAAGTATGTCAAAGCAATTGTGCACGCCGCCGGCGCAGTTCGATCTTCTTTATTCGCGTGGGCAACAACCAGATGTGGTGCACCTCGACAAATGCGATCTATTCCTGATTCCCAAGTTGCAACAATACGGTCAAGGTGCATTGCAGCGGATAGAGGAGATTCTTTTTGAATCAAATCGCGCATCCAGTCGATGACAAGTCCGGCTAATCGATAAACCTTTTTTTTGTCATATATAATATGCCAATTGACCGGTTGAAGATTGTGACCTGATGGAGCAAAGCGCGCGACATCGATTAATTTAACCAAAACCTTTTGATCGACCTGCTTTTTCTTATATGCACGAATGGATCTCCGGGATCGCAGAAAATGCTCAGCCTGTTCCGGACCAAGTAACCACTCCTCCCGTATTGGCGGGCAATCTTCTGATTTCATGGTTGCGTGAGTCATGGCGCCATGCGGACAAACTGCCACACAATGACCGCATCCAATACAAAATTCATTACTCCCATCTATAAGTGTAGGAAAAGCTTCTTTTGTTTTAAATTCAATGATACCTGCAGGGCATACCGCAATACAGATACCATCCCGCTTACATTTTTCCTGGTTTACAGTTAAAAGACTCATGACGTTTCTCCTTTTGAATTCTCGATTTACACATAACAATCAAATTGACTTAAATTAAGGGAATCTCTGTTTAATAAGAGACAGAATAGAAACATTCGGCCTTGTTTTCAAACAGTTAAAATATTATAATCTTTGGTATCGTTCAAAAGGGGGCGTTTTGCAAAGGTCTCTTCAAATGCCTCTAATGTTTGAAACTTCTTTGTCCGGTATAGACCATTGTGACGTCCGCCTCATTGCATGCCTCAATGGACTGATAGTCATTGCCGGACCCGCCGGGCTGAATTATGGATGAAATGCCTTCTCTGATTCCAACATCCACCCCGTCCCGAAAAGGAAAAAATGCGTCACTCACCATGGCGGCACCAATCAAGCCCCCCTTTTCATTTTCAACCTTGTCATCAATATCCTTTTTCATGTCGAGGTCTTTCAGTTCATTATAAGGTATACCGTGCATTTCAAAACAGTAACGGTCAACAAGTTTCCGGTATGCTTTATCCCTTGCTATTTCCGCAACCCCTACCCTGTCTTGTTCACCGGTTCCGATACCAACTGTAACCAGATCTTTAACAAATATTACAGAATTTGAAGTAATCCCCGACTCCACGAGCCAGCCAAAAAGCATATCATCATATTCCTGCTGGTTGGGCTCCCGCTTAATCCTGTATTTTTCCCCTTTGTATTCGCATTCAGCCAACTTAAGATCTTCTTTTGAACGGGCTGCCGGCACAAAAGACCACTGAGCAATAATACCTCCATCAATCAGGTTCTTGAATTCCACACATCTTTTGCCTACAAAGGTTTGCAGCCGGTCTATATTACCTATTCTGATAACTCTTAGGTTTTTCTTTTTTGAAAAAATATCCATGGCACCTTCTTCAAAATCGGGTGCTACGACAACTTCAGAATACTGTTTACTTATGGCCTCGGCAGTTGCCTTATCAACGGCCCTGTTAACTGCAATACATCCTCCAAAAGCCGCAACTCTGTCAGCCATATTTGCTTTGATATACGCATCAACCAGTGATCCAGACCGGGCAACTCCACAGGGATTGTTGTGTTTGACGATAACCACCGTCGGTTGATCCATAAAATATCTCAGGATATTCAAGGAATTGTCGGCATCTGTCAGATTGGTTTTCCCGGGATGTTTACCGGATTGTAAAAGCTCAATATCTGATGCTAAATACTGGCCTGGTTGTATGGTCTCGGTTTCTCCCAGAATCAAATTGCCGTTTACCAGTCTGTATAGGGCTGCTTCTTGACCTGGATTTTCACCATATCTTAAACCTTTATTGATATTTTCTATTCTCCATGACACTTTTTCGAAAAAAAGAGTCTGTCTTTTATCTTTGTCCACAAAACTGATCTCCATTTCGGGCGAAAAATGGTCATCCATTATCGTTCTATACATTTTCTTAAGATCTTCAGCCACTTTTATCTCCTTTCTTTAATTATATATCATAACATCCCTTTACATCCCCAAACGATTTAGAACGCAAAAAGTCGGCAATCGTACGGTCGTAAACAGCCGTGTGTTCAAAGGCCTTTTGCGCAAGGCGAAAGCGGAGGTCAAGAGACGTCATGCCGTTATTTGCTTTCATCTCCGATATAATCATTTCATAGTCAGACGGGTTAACGACGGGTGCAACCCTTAAATAATTCTTAGCAGAAGCCCTTATCATACACGGCCCGCCTATATCTATATTACCCCGTCCTTGTTCTACAGTTACATTCTCTTTTGAGATCGTTTCCTTAAAAGGATAGAGGTTAACAACGACCATGTCTATCGGAACGCTGTTTGTCCTCTTTAAATCATCTTTGTGGGCGTCATTGTATGTTTCGGTAAGAAGTCCGAGGTATATCCTAAAATCCAGGGTTTTTACCAGTCCACCCTGGGTCTCGGGCTGACCCGTATAATCAGAAACCTGTGTCAGACAAGATGAAGCTTTATCACCTAGGATTTCTTTTATATGGGTATATGTACCGCCGGTTGAAAATATTTTGAGATCAGGATTTATCTCAATTAACTTCGGTGTAAAATCATCAAGCCCTCTCTTGTCCGAAACACTCACAAGTATGTGCCTTACTTTTACAAAATCATCGATTTTTTCTACAACATTGATACTCATAGCATCTACCTCTTTCCGTCATATTCTTCTAAAAAACGTTTAAAGAATTCCTCCATGAAATCATGGCGCTCTCTTGCTATTTCCTGTCCTTCTTTTGTCAGTATCCGATCCTTGATCTTTGTAAGTTTAACCTTGAATTCCCTGAAACCGGTATCGTCTTTTGAATACGGTCTTGCATCTTCTACATCTATATCCGAATTGTGAAGCCGGGCGCCGACCTCTCCGGCAAAGAGAAATGCTCTGCCCACGCCGACGGCACCGATAGAATCAAGCTTGTCAGCATCGAATAATATCTTTGCTTCCGCTGTTCTTGGCGCATGATTTCCCCGAAATCGGTGTGATCTTACGCAGTGAATAATATTTTCCTTTTGCATATCTGACAGCGGGAGATCTTGGATTATAGATCTTGCCATTTCCGCACCTTTCTCTGCGTGACATAGTGCACCGTTTGAAGTGTCTTGAGAACATCTGCCGATATCGTGCAAATAAGCTGCATTCAGCAGTACATCCATATCTGCCCCCTCTGTCACCCCAATACGTCCACACAGTTTATATACCCGAAGTGTATGTTCCCAATTGTGGCTTTTGAGCGCACCTTCAAACAGTTTTTTTGCACGCTCTTTTATGATCTGGCCGGAAGATGCAGCAAAGTGATTATAATGATCACTGCTCTTTTGTATCATATTGATTGCTTCCCGGTTACATTCTGCAATTCGACTTTTATAATTGTTACTTTTTTTAAGTTGGTTTCTGAATATGTGAAAGATTTATCTGAATAATGCTTCATTATTATATCCAATGCCTTCCGCTTTGATTCAAGGTCTTTTACAAAAGAGGCTTTTCCAAAACCGATAACACTTTTATATTCAATACCCCATTCACATGCTTCATCCGCTTTTTCTATTTTAAGGTCAATATCGAATTCACAACAAACCTGATTATTTTTTTTTAGAATGTCCAGTTTTTTTCCTTTTATTGCGGAATGAAAATACAACGTATTATCCCTATACCCAAAGCTTAACGGAACTATATAGGGTTCATGTTCATCCATCATTGCAAGCCTGCATACTAAAGATTTTCGAATAACCGATTCTATATCTTTTATGTTTGTTATTTCCTTCTCTTTTCTTCTCATGATAATCTCCTTTTTAGTCTCTTAATAATTATTTTTGTTCTTTTTATAGCAATAATAATGTTAGCCAATTTGAAGCCATTAACCATCAATTGATGATTTTCGACTGACGAAATAACTTTTATCTTTCAAATATTGTGAAATTGTACTATAAAAAGATCGAAAAAAAGTAATAATCTCCTCTTGAAAACGCATATCATTATTTGTATATATTTAAATAGTGCCTAAACGAAAAGTACCAGATTTTCTCACAAGCCCCCCAGCCCCCCTTTTCAAAGAGGGGAGATTTTTAGGGTTTTCGTTCAGACATTAAATAAACTGTTTTAGATCGAGTCGTCAATTAGAATAAATAAAATTTTCAAAATAAATTAAATTATGATAAAATATTCCAAATTTATAAGGAGGTCAGAATGAATATCTATGTGGGCAACTTGTCATACGAAGTTACAGTGGAAGATTTACAAAAAGCTTTTGAGGTTTTCGGACATGTCGAGTCTGCTAAAGTTATCAAAGACATGTATACCGGCAGATCAAAGGGATTCGGATTTGTGGAGATGCCTACTGAAACTGAAGCACAAGCCGCAATCGATGACCTGAACGATACGGAACTTAAAGGACGAAACCTTAAGGTTGGCAAGGCGCGTCCTCGCACCGGAGGTCGTACAGACAGAGGAAAACGTGGTGGAGGATGGCGTTCCTAAAGTGAGACCTTTGCAAAACGCCCCCTTTTGCCCAACTTCTGTGTCAGGCTCAAATTTTAATCCTCAAAATACTCGATGTATTCCTGTGGTTAAAATTTTCGCCTTCCTTGAACTTGAACAAAATTGAGCATTTTTCAAAGGTCTCAAAGTAAGATATTTTTGGCTTTGACGGAAGAGGTTCAAATGCAGACAAAAAGGTGCAGAAAAACGAACTTCTGATGGTAAATTTATGATCGTTAGTGGAGCAATGATAACGCAGGGGAATTTAAGAAGGTAGCCTTATTTTATTATGCCAAATTCGATTATAACTAGAACCGGGAGTTATATTCCGACGTTAAAGATACCGAACAGGCATTTTCTTGCCCATGATTTTTATGGAGCTGATGGGATAAAAATTGAAAAGTTAAACGATGAAATTATTGCTAAATTACAAGAGATAACATGCATTGATGAAAGAAGATATGTAACAGATGAGCTTAATACCTCCGACATTGCTTTTCTTGCTGCAAAACAAGCAATAGATGGAACAGATAAGGAAAACCTTGATTACATAATAGTCGGTCAAAATTTAGGGGATGTTAGGGCGGATAACATAAGATGCGATATGGTCCCAAGCATCGCAGCCAGAGTGAAACATAAACTGAAAATAAAAAATCCCTATACCGTAGCCTATGATGTCCCCTTTGGCTGTCCGGGTTGGTTACATGGGATGATTCTGGCTGATTATTATATAAAATCAGGTGATTCAAAGAAGGTGCTTGTTATTGGAGCAGAGACACTATCAAGAGTCACAGATCCTCATGATGTAGACAGTATGATATATGCTGATGGAGCAGGAGCAACCCTGCTCGAAGCGACTGATCAGGATGCCGGAATATTATCACACGTTACAAGATCTGATACGCTTGAAAATGCCTATCTATTATGGATTGGCAAGTCATATAATCCGGATCATAATGGTAATGAGTTGTTCATCAAAATGCATGGCCATGAAATATATAAGTATGCGGCCAGGACAGTTCCTGAAGTAGTAAAAAAGAGCCTTGATAAGGCTGAAGTTACCTTAACTGATGTAAAAAAAGTTTTGATACACCAGGCAAATCAAAAAATGGATGAAGCGATATTAGAAAGGTTGTTTAAGTTGTATAATATAAAAAATATCCCTGACAATATTATGCCGATGACGATTAACTGGCTTGGTAATAGTTCGGTTGCAACCTTGCCGACGATGCTTGATCTTTTACAGAGAGGAAAGCTGGATAATCATAAACTTCACTCAGGAGATATAGTTGTATTTGCGTCTGTTGGAGCAGGCATGAACATTAATTCTATGGTTTATAGGATGCAATGACATAAAGAGACAGGATTACTATTATTTTCAGAGCAAGTTTTCGGGTGAAATTGATCTTATTTTTCTAAAGGAGGCGAGATGGATTTTTCCCAACCACAGATTCTGGGACGGACCGGACTTAAGGTAGGACGATTGGGCGTTGGAGCTGCATACGGCGCTCCTGCAACCGCTTTTGAAGAAGCATTTGAAAGGGGCTGCAATTATTTTTATTGGACATCTCGTAAGACCGGTATGCGTCAGGCTATAAAAAATATTTGTCGTCAGGGAAAGCGAGACCAACTGATCATAGTTATCCAGAGCTATTCACGTTCCGCTTTCCTAATGGAAGTCTTTTTCAAAAAAGCATTAAAATCCCTATCATTGGACCATGCGGATATCTTGATTTTAGGTTGGCGCAATAGATCTCCATCCCAAAAGCTAATAGATAAGGCTCTGAACATGAAAGAGAAGGGTTTTTATAAATTTTTGGGTCTATCTGGCCACAACCGGTCACTTTTTCCCGAGCTGGCCATGAGTGGTGTTTTTGACCTCTTCCACATACGCTATAACGCTGCCCATCGAGGAGCGGAAAAAGAAATCCTTCCCCATTTGAAGGGTGACGAAAGACCGGGTATTGTCGCGTACACTGCCACTCGATGGGGGCAGTTACTAAAACCCAATAAAATGCCTCCCGGAGAAATTCCGCTTTCCGCTTCCGATTGCTACCGGTTTGCCCTTTCCAACCCCGCCGTGGATCTATGTTTATGTGGCCCTAAGAATACGGAACAAATGCGAGAAGATTTACAAACCCTTGAATTAGGCCCGCTAGACCAAAAAGATATGGAGCGTATGAGAAAGATAGGGGATCACGTCCACGCAAAAACAATAAAGTTTTTCTAAGGGCTTAAATTTATTGCAAAGGAAATATCATCAAATTAAGATGAATGCACAAATCACTGAAGGCGCCTGCAAAATAAAAACTTGACAGGGCAATCCAGTTCATCATATTAAAATTTAAAAAATCAATCTTGAAGCCTTGTGGTGCCCGCTTGTAGGCGAGATCCTTGAAAAAGGTCTCGTAGGCATAATAGGGAAACCGGTGAAAAACCGGTACGAACCCGTCGCTGTGATCCCGCCCTTTTCAAGTAGGAAAAGGGAACCCTTTCAGCCTTGTGAGTCACTGTTTTCGAGTCGGAAATGGGAAGACCGCTGAAAGGGCGGGAGAGTCAGAAGACCTGCCGCTTGGCTCCCGTTTGTGGAGATGGTAAATCCTCAAGCCTTAAAACGCTTGGGGATTTTTTTTTGCGCAAATGAAGAATGACGGTTTCGTAAAAAGATTTTTATTAACCACAGAGCTTGCTATATTGCAGTAAGCCTTGATTAAAAAATAAAAAGGCTATA
>CAZQOH010000071.1:0-9075 GCA_964594355.1 uncultured Desulfobacterales bacterium | reverse complement strand
CATCAAGAATCTTCCCATTTTCAGGATTTATAATATGTCCATGATAAAGGCGATGAGACTTGATAGAGTCAAATGAATCAGAAGATTTATCCTTGTTTTTATCTGATGAAGAACGTGATCTATGAAAGATATGACCGGCAATCGGTAAAGCATTTTGACCGGAAATTTTTATAATTCCGATACCGCCACTACCTACCGGAGTTGCTATGGCGGCAATCGTTGAGGTATCGAACATATGATTTTCGGCAATTGAGTTCATGGATCATTACTTTTGTTTTTAGACAGGATAAACAGGATCAACATGATTTTTGTACTTTATTCTCACGCATCCGGTTAGAAGAGAAGCGCCATTGTAATCAACGGTAAAGAATTTTACAAAAAGCACCGGTTTACTTGATAATGTTTGTCGGGTGCCAACAAAAAGAGAAGAAGCCACGTTCTCCTCAGTATATGCCCTTGCCTGGGCAACTTTTTCCTCAAATTGCGATTTTACAGAGACAGCAAGTTTATAATAAAATATTTTCGCCACCAAGACACCAAGACACGAAGTAAAATTATAATAAATAGTTAATCTTTGTGTGTGGCTATTCTTTCCGGTTTATCCGGGTTAGGTAAAAATGTATTTTTAGGGCGTGGCTTTATTTACATTAACCGACTCTCGTTCTCAGGCAAATTAATTTGTTGATTTTATTAACAGCAACATTACCAAATATTAGTAGAGGTTGTCAAATTCTAAACCGCAAGAACAGCAAGGCGGGCTTAATATGGGCATTGCCCCCAAAAAAATTCAATCCAGGTAAAAATTTAGGATAACTCCCCAATTAGAAAATTCCTAAGCAGATATGGCTTTAGGTCGGCTTGATGGTATTGCAACAATCCTTCCCAACCCCGATCTGTTTGTCGCGATGTATATCCGAAAGGAAGCAGTTCTGAGTTCTCAGATTGAAGGAACACGCGCTACATTGATAGATATTCTGGATTATGAAACTACAGGGGAGATGGCCAAAGATGTTGATAAAGTAGTTAATTATGTACGAGCTATGAACAAAGGTCTGGAGTGGTTAACAAGCTTACCTCTTTCCCTTCGTCTCATCCAAGAAATCCACGAAGATTACTTCAATATCTTAAAGAAAGGAGTGGAAGATAGATAGGAAATCTTGAACCCCATCATTTGCAAACAGTCTCCATTCGTCCCGAAATTTTCAGGCTGAGAGTATTGGTAACTATGCTTCCCACGCACACTGAACGGTAACTTCAGGCATTGGATAATGCCTGGAATTCAAGGTGTATATTGTGCCGCCCGTTTGCATGACGGTTGCGGCCAGGATAGCATCGTTAACGTCAGTTCCGCTGCTAGGGTTCCATTTGCGATAAAACTCCCCGGCCTTATCGATGATCTGCTGATCGACCTGTGCGGTTTGAAACTGCGCCAGGAATAAAAGTGTGGCCGACTCCTCTGCCGGCCGCATGAAAAAGACCACTTCGGCACGCTGCATGGCGCCGATCCAGAGATCAAACTGCTCATTATTCCGAAGCCCTTTGAGCAGATTGAGCGCCTTGCGTTCACCGCGTAAATGCCAAATGAGAACATCTGAATCGATATATGCCTTCATCGCTTGTATCTTTCCTGAGATTTGCGCATGGCATCTTTGATGGTGTGCACGGTTTTGTCTGCCGAATTATCGCGCTGCCAGCTTCCGAAAGTATGGGTCAAAACATCGAAATCCTTTTCCGACTCGATCTTTTCAACATAATACCGGACAGCATTTTCAAGAACTGCCTTTTTAGATGTTCCCAGCTTTTTTGCTAACATGCCGATATGTTGAATCACGGCTTCATCCATTCGGGTTGACATAATTTTGTCCATGGTCACCTCCATTTTTAATACGTAAGAAATATAACGTAAGAAAAGAGACCTGTCAAGCATAGACAAGCAGAAAGATAAGACATTGCTTTTTCAGTGCGGATCAAGCTAAAATGGTGTATTGTGTATAGTCTTCAGCTTCAACACAACATATTGAGGCACCCATTAGCACAACCAATAAATTTCTGTTAACCAAAGCAGGTTTTGTTGTCAAGATTAATTATTTTTCGCCGGTGTTGCAATTTCATGCCAGTTTTAGCATAGCTCACCTGTCTGCGTGCATCGCACAGGCAGGCCGGTTTGCCTGCGGCTTGATTTTTTTTAAAGGTAGGTTTCAATCGGATAATCCCGCTTCCAGCGGGATCAGGTAATTATCCGCGCCGGGCGATGGGGAGTCATCATAGGTGATAAAGGTTTCAGGCGGCGGGCTATTTGCTCGCGCAGGCGGTTTACGATTGACATCCCACAAATTCAGATGTTTGAGGATCTTTTTCACGAGTTGTTCATCCTCAATGAAGTCGATAATACGCATAGATCCCAGGCACTTAGGACACAGTAATGGATCAACATTATAAATTTTTTGAATTACAGAAAATGCCTATGCACTTTACTCAGGTGGATAAATTGTATTTATATTTTGGGCATGACACGACTTATGCCTATAAAATACAAGGAATACTCACTTGTAGAATTTCAAATAACATTCACGAATAATGATGATTGTGCAACGCACTGTTTCAGAAAAGCATTTACAGGCGTATTTATCTGAGATTGCCTATCGCTTTAACCACCGTTTCTGGGAAAAAGAACTTTTTGATCGCCTTATTCAAGCTTGTGTTACACCATTACATGCAGAAGCTTATAAATGGGAAATCAACCTGAGCTAAATGCATAGGCATTTACAGAAAATAAGAAGTATTCATCGTAATTTTAGCTCTTAAAAAAAAGCGATTTAGGCAACAGCCCGTTGAATAGTGAATAAAGAAAAGTTTAATTCACTATTCAAGCTTTGACACCGCTCCTCGCCGAATAAAGGCCTATCAATGGGCTAAGGAGAGGTATATCTAAAATAGGCCATATTTTTTATCTTGTTGATATTACAAAAATTATAGCTTATTCATTTTTCTTCTCGACAGGAGGAATATAGGATGTCCCCCCTTAGAAAAAACCTTGGGTGGGTGGCCCCGTGGCCCCGAGAGGATAACATTACTTACAAATCGTAACTCTTTTTACTTCCTATTTTTTGAATTTCCATTCAATAAGTTTTGGTAAGATCTCATTAAATAAATCAAGATCTTCGGCATCCCTTTTCCTTAAAAAACTGATTAATCCCTCAAGCTTATCTTCTACCTCATTTAAAGGGCGACCTGGTTCACCAGAAAAAAGATAACGCATAGGAATATTCAAGGCATTGGTTATCTGGGACAATTTTAATATTGTGATTGCCCTCTCTCCCCTTTCAACTGCCCCGTAATAGGAAAGATCTATTCCGGCTATTTCAGCAAGCGCTTCTTGACTATAGCCTTTAACCTTTCTAGCCCTTTTCAGGTTTTGACCAAACCATTTCAATACTTGTTTTTTATGGATTATATCCATTGTTTTCCACCCTTAAAGGAGACAATAGCCCTCGTTTGCAAGGAAAACCATATGGATATATACACTTTATTCTTGACAATAGTGTTTATATACCTTAATTTTCCATGGGTATATGGGCATTGTCATAAGATAGGGTCTATTTCTTAGAGTGTATTTTTTAAGCACCCTCTCTATTCAGGTAACTGTCTAGAAGGAATAAGGTAATCTGAAAATGGTGTCTTTTTGCCGAAGAATAAGTGAAATTGGAGTTAACCTTTGACAGATAACCTTTTAATGGGTGACCCCAATTCCACAATTCAAACTCACGAACAATATCATCGGAAGTTTCAACAGGGAATTTAAGTGAAGGACAAAGTCAATAGTGGTCATTAAAGGTGGAAATTACTGCTATAGCCTTTTTGCTTCTATCTATTTAAAAGCAGAATTCCACCGTAGATCAAACATAGTAGAAGAGGTGGATGAAAGGAGGTGAAAACAATGCTTAAGATTTCGAGAATTTTTTCTTTGCAGTAATGGAAACTTCATAATTCGATTAATCCCCAAGCCAGATAGGAGGAAAAAAATGAGACAAGTAAATTACAAGTTAACGAATCTATTATCATTCTTCCTTTTACTAATTCTTGCAGGATGTATGTCACTGTCTTATTCAAGGGATATAACAACATTTGGAACACTTCCTCATTTAAAACTGGATATCCCTACCGGTAAATCGAAAAAGGCTGAAACTTCTTTTACTGTGGCCTTTGTTAATCCTAGGTACGCAGCAACTACCCAACAATATTTAATAGGAGGGCCAGGTGGGTATAGAAAAGCCGATGCAGCTAAAAAACAATATCTTGATAGGTTGATTAAATCTCTCAAGATAGATATGGATCAAATCTTTCTTTCTAAAGGAATAAGGGTAATAGGACCATTTAAAAGCTATGATGAAATGACCTTCGATAATAAAAAAAGAGCTATCTATACGCTTGAGCCTGAAGTCTTAATCGATATAGGAATTATTGGAAAAGGAAAAGAAGGGCTTGGTTATACCGAAGAAGGAATTATCAAGGTTCAAGGTAATGTCTATTTAATTCTCAGAGAATCTATGACAAGCGAAAAAGTATGGGTCAAAAGATTTGATTTAGATCCCATAACAAAGCCTTATAAACTTGTTGCTAAAATGAAACAAACGCGGGGGGCGGTAGATCTAGTTTTAACTGCAGGTATTAAAGAGGAAGATAATTCAGATTTAGCTTTGGCAGAAACTTTAAAAATATTCTATAACAACCTGGGGAAAAAAATCTGGAAGCATATTGATCCAGAGGAGTGGAGCAAATATCTTGCACAAGCTGAGAAGCTTAGGAAAGAAAAAAGATACTAACATAAATTTTCTACTTCCCTTGAAGATCCCCGCCACAGGGCGGGGCATCTTAAAACAATTCTAGTTGCTACGGAGACCTTTCTTGTTCACGATGATACTTAATGTAGTTGCTAATCACATCTGCCGTCACTTGGCCACCAACAGTTTGGGCAAAATATCCGTCTTGCCACAATTATATATCTTTCGTCATTTCATGTCATCTCTCAGAATCCATTTTCGATATTTTGGGGTCCATACCAAGTGGTATTTTGTACTATACACCCATGGCTGGTTCACTTCAATTATATACGATGAGTATAGCATTTTTATCCCTGCCTTGGGCAGGAGAACTTTTCATCCGCTTTTACAAAACGGGGTATTCAAGTTCTCGATTTGCATAATTTAAGCAAGAAGAGCTGATTGACCATTTTGCTCATTTGAATAGGAAGGGCAAAGAGGATATTTGTCAGCTGGGCAAGAAATGCTTAAGAAGAGAAATGCTGCTGATGGAATTGCTTTATCGTTTCTGTCAGATTACCCAAGCTAAAATTGAGAGGTTGGTTCATGTTATTTCTCTTAATACCTAAAGACGTGGAGGTCATGAAAAAACATTCCAGATTGTTTAAGCTAATTTTATTAACGGCTTTGTTGGCGCTTTCCCTAATCTCATGTGGAGGTGACGGTGCAGAAGGTGGAGCCGATGAAAGTAGTGAAACTGTAGTAATTCCTTCAACCACTGAGATGTTGCATGAGTCTACGACACAGTATTTATCATCAATCTCGGAGGATGGAACTACTTTCATTTTTTCAGAGACTACACCAGAACTAGAGTCGCTAACACCAGGAGATGTAATTGTTAGTGATGCAACTAGTACTGTACCAGATGGTTTTCTTCGTAAAGTCACTGCAGTCTCAACGGTCGGTAACGAAGTTGTGGTTGAAACCTCTCAGGCAACTCTTGAAGATGCAATAGAGAAAGGCGCTATTGAACTCACTAAAACCCTAACCCCTAATGGCATTAGCTCAGCCATCGCTTTAAGGAAGGGTGTAACTCTCAAAAGAATGTCACAAAGTCAAGCGCTACAAGGTTTTTATGTGGAAATAAATGATGTAGTCTTATATGACGCTGATGGAAATTTAGGAACAACAAATGACCAGGTGGAAGCAGATGGCAGTATGTCTCTTACTCCAGGTTTTGATTTTAATATATCAATAGAAGACTCTCAATTGAAAAAGCTTACCTTTGTAAATACAACTACGTTGACAGCACAGCTTGAATTAAGAGCAGAGATTGAAATATTTGAAATCGAAAAAAAGGTGGAAATTGCTCGTTATAACTTTACGCCTATCACAGTGTGGGTAGGATGGGTTCCAGTTGTTATCACACCTATACTTACAGTCAATGTTGGCCTTGATGGAGAGGTATCGACTGGTATAACAAGTAAGGTAACCCAGGAGGCAACTCTCACAGCAGGTCTAACCTATAACAATGGCACCTGGAGCCCAATAGCTGATTTTTCAAGTGATTTCCAATTTGACCCTCCCTCACTTTCAGCAGGGTGTGAGGTTAAGGGATATGCTGGCCCACAATTAAATCTGTTGATTTATGGTGTGGTCGGCCCATATGGAGAAACACAGGGATACCTAGAACTTGATGCTGATCTATTAAGTACACCATGGTGGGAACTTTATGGGGGACTTGAAGTTGATGTAGGAGTTAGATTTGAAGTTCTTAGTCATGAAATAGCTGACTATTATTATCCTGGAGCTATAGGTTATAGATTATTATTAGCGCAAGCGGAAACTCCTTTTAACAATCCCCCCATTGCCACCATAACAAGCCCTACAGATGGTACTGACTTCATTGAAGCAAATGAAATTACCTTTACAGGAACAGGCACAGATCCTGAGGATGGGGAATTAACCGGAGATTACTTAGTCTGGACTTCAGATAAGGATGGCCAGATAGGGACAGGAGAATCTTTTACAACAAGCACTTTAACTGTTAATACTCACACAATTACTCTAACCGCCACAGATTCTGATGGGGCTACAGGCACCGATTCTATTACAATATCAATTAATACCAGTGTTGAGACCGAACCTTTTGGAACTTATCTGGGAGAGTTCAATGGAGTGGAAGCGTATTCGAATGGGAGTACAAATTACGTATGCCCTTGGGAAACAGATCCAGACTGCAAAAATTACGTTAATGGTCAATATACAGGAATAAAATGGCAATGTGTTGAGTATGTCAGAAGATATTATTTAACCGTCTATGGCATAAATTTATATCTTGAATACAGCATGGATGCAAAAGATTTTTATGACAAAGCATCATCTATGGGACTCGATAGTTACCCTAATGGTGGCGATATAACTCCTCAGGTAGGAGACATACTTGTATCAGATGGGGGCGACTATGGTCATGTTGCAATAGTGCGAAGTGTTTCTTATGAAGATGAACAAGTCTGTACCATGCAACAGAACTGGTCAAATGACATAACTGATACAAATAAATGCCTTACATTAACTGTTTCAGACGGTAAATATACAGTTGGAGGATTTAGCGATAATTATCCTATCCTGGGATGGCTCAGAGCCCCTAAAATTATCTTTCTCACTACGCGGGATGGTAACTGGGAGATCTATTCTGTTGACTTTAATGGTTCTAATCCGACTAATCTTACCAATAATCCTGCCGATGATAGGCTGCCGGCTATATCTCCTGATCGGAAGCACATTGCTTTCGTTTCAGACCGGGATGGTAATAATAATATCTACATAATGAATATTGATGGGATGAATCCTACACGATTAACTAATGGTTCAGCAGATGATGCTAACCCAACATGGTCGTCCGATGGAGAAAGAATAGCCTTTGTTTCAGAAAGAGATGGAAATTATGAAATTTACGTAATGAACTCGAATGGAAGCGATCAGACACGATTGACTAATAATTCTTCTGATGATTTATTCCCTTCCTGGTCGCCCGATGGCACCAAGATCGTATTTGTCTCAGAAAGAGATGATAACAATGAAGTGTATATAATGGATTCGGACAGCTCAAACCAAACCAATCTAACCGAGAATTCTGCTGATGACAATCTCCCATTTTTCTCTTCAGATGGATCATGGATCGCGTTCATTTCGGACCGCGATGGAGATTATGACCTCTGGATTATGGATGTAAACGGGGATAACCTTAGTAAGCTGACGTCTGATGCTTCAGATACAGTAGGGTGGTATGCCTGGTCACCAGACGGCACACGAATAGCCTTTGACTCGGCCTTGGATGGCGATTTTGAAATCTATGTAATTAATTCTGACGGAACAAACCTCCAACAATTGACTGATAACATGGATGGTGATTGGTTTTGTTCGTGGACACGGGATGGAACGAAGATTGTCTTTATTTCTGATCGAGACGGGAATGATGAAATCTACATTATAGACCCGGACGGAGCCAATCCTGTAAATTTATCAAACGACCCTTCGGATGAGGCCCTTCCCGCGTATTCACCTGTTTATGAACAAGGGGGCGGCTGCTTCATCGCAACGGCAGCATACGGGTCACCGATGGAGCCACATGTCAATGTAATGCGTATGTTCCGTGACCGTTTTCTTCTTACCAACAAAGTTGGTAAGGCCTTCGTGCATCTTTACTACGATTACTCGCCAATTGTAGCAGGTTTCATTGTCAATCATGATATCCTATGTGTAGTAGTACGCTGGGGTCTTTTGCCACTTGTAGCTGTTAGCTGGCTGACACTTCACTTTGGCCTAGTGCCCACTCTGGCGGCCATTCTCCTGACCCTTGCTCTAATAAGCATCACCACAAATGCTTTCTCTAGAAAGATACGGCTGTCAGGGCATAATAGCTGAAGCTATATCTATTTGGTTCTTACCGGTTCTCCCGAATGCGGTTCATTTAGCTTTGTCAAGCTAATAATATTGAGTTCTAATATTATATTTTCTAAAACAAACCGAAGTCCTCTCTGAAGCATTGGATAATCAATAGCCATAGAGAAAAACGATGCGCTTTAGAACTGGAAAATTCGCTTCCCTGCTTATTATAGCTATTTTGTTGTTGATTAGTCGGGTGGCTTTTGGCCAGACTTTTCTAAGGGGATTCCCTAATAAAAAACCAAAGCAAATACTCAATGACCAAAAAGATCGATTTTTCTTAGATTATGGAAGTTCAGTATATGTGTTTTCAAATAAAATCGAATATATCGTCAAACCATGCGATCCAAATTCTAAATATAAAAGC
>CAZQOH010000070.1:0-9113 GCA_964594355.1 uncultured Desulfobacterales bacterium | reverse complement strand
TTAACCATTTATAATAATTACGTATTTAAAATGTTCAATGGTAAACTTGGGCTAGAGAGCGTTATATTATTTCATATACGCAATTGTAGAAGCCTAATAAGATTGCAAACCTGCAGCAATATAGTTCAGATCAGAAATTTTATCAGCAAAATTAGATCTCTACCTGCCATATCTAAGCATGCATGCGCAACCAGGTAAATATCTCGATCAAGTTATTTCTGCAGCATTCATTTCCATATCAGGAGCCCTATAGTCTGCTTAAAGCTGCAAAGTATTTGCATGCGACATACACAAAGACTATTCCGAACAAGAGCTTCATTTGCCCTCCCTGTTTTTGGCTACGTAATATACAGTTGTATTCTTGCGTATCGTGCGGATCTGATCGATACACATCAGATTGCCGAGGTATTTTGACACCTCGTTGAGATGCATACCGAATGTGTCCGCAATCTGATACGCTGTACATGGTCGTCGCTGCAACATGGAAAAAATCGTTTCCTGGTTTGTCCGCATACGGTTTGCAGGCTTTGCCCTGAAGTTCGCAATAATCTCAGCGGTCGGGTTAAACAGATGGATCAGCGCTTCCATACGTTCCTTGGACAGGGCCGTGGCAAAATCCTCAACCGGTGGACGAACTACCGTATTAAGCTGGATACGGTCGGGGTCGATTTCCTCTGCCGAAGCGGCAATTTTCCGGACATTGGCTGGTGTCGAATTCATTCCTCCCACCAGGAAAATTTCCATCCATAACTGTCCTTTGAATTGTGAACGAAAAGCCTTTTGTCCTTCGACCAGATGATCGAATCGCAATTGTGGATGGGGACGGTTCACCCACCCGTAGGAGGTCTGATCCCAGGCACTCAGTGAAACCTTTACCACATTGGCACAAGCGGCCGCATCCCGTACTTCCGGCAGTTGCAGCATTGTGCCGTTGGTCAGTATCACTGCTGGAATTTTACTGTTTTTATGTATAAACTCAAGCACTTCCCCAAAACGAAGATGAAGTGTCGGCTCCCCGGAACCGGAAAGGGTGATATAGTCCGCCTTGCCGTCATTTTTCAGCCATTCTTTGAGTTCGGCTAATACTGCGTCTGTCGGGACGTATTCTCGCCTGGTGATTGTCTTCTCAGTAGTTCGCCCCAGCTGGCAGAACACACAATCCAGACTGCATGCCTTGTAAGGGGTCAGATCAACACCCAGTGAGCGCCCAAACCGGCGGGACGGCACGGGACCAAACAGATATTTATAGTCTCCCATTGATCAATTTCCCTCTCTATAAACACAGTCGCGCCCGCTTTCTCACCCCGGCAATTGAAAACCTATAGCTGGAAAGGGCGCTCGCTAAATAGGCATTAAGTGCCTCATCAACGATGCCGGTGACAAAGGCTATGGTTCTAATACCCGCAAATCTTGTGCCATTATTAAGAGCACAACTTCACAATAGAAGAAAATGCTGTACTATCAACAGCTTAATGAGCAACCAGTATTGTAAGCAGGAAATGGAATCTTTGTGTAGTATAGCATTTTTGCAATGATATGGTTAGTTGTCGATATGATTGTAAATCACCTAACACCTAAAACTTAAAACGTTTACATTAAGACCTTTACTTTCTATCTGCACTGAAAGGGGCCATCTCTTCCGGACGAAGTCCTGGATAAGGTATAGAAGCTACTTTGGCGTTACCGTGGTTTCTCCTCCGACCCGTCTTGACAAATGTACAATAGAAATGATAGGCAGGGCCATTTGTGCTCATTATAACATTAAAAAAATTGGGAGAGGTTTGATCGGGAGAAAACGCGCTGAGGTCTCAAGGCTTTTTTGCAAATGAATATTTGAATTCTAATGGTGAATACAGGCTTGCAGGTAGCGGGATCTACCCGAAAGGCGATGTGTTCATGAGGCTGCCATGAAAGGAGAAGCTATGAAGGATAAGGGGAGGCCGGAATGTGCAAAATGCACTTTAAAGGATCGAATTTGCCGTATCGAGGGTGGAAAAGGACCGGAGTTCTGTCCAACTGACAACTATAGCGAAACCATCAAGGAGTCCATCAAGGAGTATGAAAAGCCCGAAATTCACGAGTTTGCCAGGATGGCATCGATTCAAGAGTCGGAATGTTACATCAACCGGCACATTCAGCCCTATATATTCCATCCTGTCAAACCGAGGGTTCAGGAGATCTGTGAGTTTGCAAAGAAAATGGAATATCATAAACTGGGCATAGCCTTTTGCGCAGGCCTACACTCTGAGGCGAGGGCTCTTACAACGATCCTTGAAACACAAGACTTCGAGGTTGTCTCCGTTGTTTGCAAGGCCGGGGCCACACCTAAAGAGGCCATCGGGATCAAAGAGGAGGAGAAGATACGAATCGGGCAGTTCGAGTCGATGTGCAGCCCCGTTGTTCAGGCAATCATCCTTAACGAGGAAGAAACCGATTTTAATATCTTGGTCGGTCTGTGCGTTGGCCATGACTCTCTGTTTTTCAAATACAGCAAGGCCCCCACAACGGTACTAATTGCAAAGGACCGTGTCCTTGGCCACAATCCTGCTGCGGCCCTCTATACATCGGGCACCTATTATGCCCGGATGCTTCGTGCCGGATTTTGAACCTACGCTATTCAGGCTTGTGTAAAGATCCTATGGTTTTCTGGTTCGGCCATCCTGTTTCGGAATTTGAAGATTAAGGCGCTTGATTTTCCGCCAGAGGGTAGTTGGGTGTATTCCCATTTGAGCCGCAGTGGCTGCTCTGCTCCAATTATTCTTCCTTAAAACCTCATAAATCAAGCTTCGTTCCATATCGTTCCATGAAAGGTCTTTTTCGCCAATCTCTTTAAGGACTATTTCATTAGTATCTGATTCTTGACGGAGGTAGTCAGGAAGGTGTTCAATTTCGATCAGACTGTTTTTACAAACCAGGGTCGCATACTCCATAATGTTTTCTAACTCACGGATATTTCCAGGGAAATCATAAGACATTAAGATGGGTAAAACTTCGGATGAGAGGCCATGGGTCTCTTTTCCGATCAGTCGGTTAAATTTCAGGATAAAATGTTCGGCTAAAAGAGGGATATCTTCCTTTCGTTTTCTAAGAGGAGGTAGGATAAGCTTAACAACATTGATCCGGTAATAAAGATCCTGACGAAATGTCCCCTCTTTCACCAAACTCTCTAGATTCTTATTAGTGGCACATACAATCCGGACATCCGCCTTTTGGGATTTTGTGCTTCCAAGGGGTTCATAGACCCTGTCCTGGAGCACGCGGAGAAGCCGCATCTGCAGTGCCGGGGAGATATCTCCGATTTCATCAAGAAAAACCGTCCCACCTTCGGCAATGGCTAAACGCCCCGGCTTATCTTTTTTGGCATCTGTAAAGGCGCCCGCTTTATATCCGAACAGTTCTGATTCAAGAAGCGTATCCGGCAAAGAACCGCAGTTTATGGTAACCATCGGACCGCTCTTCCTTTGACTGAGGGAATGGATAGCCTTTGCAAAAAGCTCCTTTCCCGTACCGCTCTCACCCTCAAGAATAATAGTTGTGTTACTCTCAGAGACCTGCTCAAGCATTCCAAAGAGAAGTTGCATTTCCTTATTCTTACTAATGATATCTAAAAAGGAATGCTGGCTTGACAATTCTTTACGCAGCGCTTCTACAACGCTAAGATCACGGAATGTTTCCACCCCTCCTATAACGTTATTGTTTCTGTCTTTCAAAAGGGCGGTTGAGATGCTGACAGGAATGCGTTCTCCATCTGAATTAACAATAAAGATTGATTGATTGATAATTGGATGACCCGTTTCCATCGTCTTACGCAAGGCACAATATTTTTCACAAATACTGGCCCTGAACACCTCCCAGCAGTGCCGGTCGAGGGCCTCATCTTTTTTGATCCCGGTTATCTTGTTTGCGGCCCGGTTAAAGGAGGTGATCTTCCAATCCGGATTAATGGTAAAGACACCATCAGCTATACTATCAAGGATGATCTGTGTCTGATTTTCTATTGTTTGGATCATTAAAAATTCCTTTATTTGCTGCTTCTCTTTGCCATTTCTTCCACGGTTTATCCTGATATCTGATTTCTTTTGTCACATGAGCTTCTTTTTATTTGTTTGAAATTATCATCTATAATATGTTAAGATAGATATCGTCAAATAGTTGAGTGGGAAATGGTTGAGTGGAAAAATAATCATCCAAACAACGAACGTCCAATTTTCATGCAAATACAAAATATTGCTATAAAAAATAACAACTTAACCACTCAACAACTTAACAACGTAGCGCGGTCTGTAAGAATAAAATTATGTTAAGTTTCCCTATAATGAAATAGACAATTTGTCAAGAAAGCTACTCGTCACATTCAGCACTATATTTTTCCTTGACAGTTTTTAAATCAGGTTGTAAAAAAATGAATGAATCCTCATTCATTTCTCTCGTTTTTTTCATGATTATCAACTACCACCCCTTGAAAGGGTGGCTTGAGGGATGACCCTAAAAGGATCTTGTTTATCTCTCACAGAGTTCGCAGAGGCACTGAGTGTTTTGAGCTGAATCGCTAAGGGAGCGAGAACAAAACTATAATATAATGGAAACAGCATTAATCTCACCGGCCAAAGCATCTTTTCTTGGCATACCAACAGTTATTTTTTCTATAATCATACCATTAGCCGGAATCGGCATATTTGCTTATATAATTATGCGCCGGATTGCCCCACTCCTTAAGGCAGCCCCTGATCATCGTTTTGATCGTATTCCGGAACGGATAAAAAACGTCATCAATTTATGGCTTGTTCAGTATCGTCACCCACGGTATTTGTTCGCCGGGGTTTTGCATATTTTTATCTTTTTCGGCTTTATTATCCTATCTCTACGGTCGATTACCCTTATATTTTTCGGATTTTGGGACGGCTTTGTATTACCGGGGCTGGGCGGTAATGCAGGACATTTGTACATAGCTTTTAAGGATATTGCAGCGACCTTTGTTCTTATAGCTGCCCTTATTGCAATGATTAGACGTGGAATTTTTAAACCTGCAAGATATGCCGTACCGCCAAAATACGGCAAAGATCATACCTGGGAAGCCGTGCTTGTGTTGCTGTTGATTATTGGGCTTGTTACGTGTGATATGACTTTTAAAGGAAGCCTTATTGCTGCTCAGATTCAAAAAGGGCTCCAGGTAGAAACCCTTATTCCGGGAACCGGAGATTGGCTTGCAACGAAAATCTTAAGTGCAACACCGCTTGATTTGCTCCAGAACATCCATCTAACCGCATATTTTTTTCATGAGCTTATATTTTTCTTCTTTTTGTGCTTTCTTCCTTTGGGCAAGCATTTTCACATTATTACATCTTTATTTAGTGTCTTCTTCATGAAGATTCATAAAGGCACAATTAAACCGGTTCGCTGGGGAATACCGGAAGATGAGCTTGACTACCTTGAATCATTTGGGGTTAAGAAGTTTGAGGATTTTACGTGGAAACACATGCTTGATTTTTATTCTTGTGCCGATTGCGGAAGGTGTTCTGACAATTGTCCGGCCAATGCTGTCGGCAGACCGTTGTCTCCCCGTTTTATTTCCATAAAATGTCGTAACCATTCCTTTAGTAAATATCCACTATTTGGTGTGATGAACGACAATCAACCCTTGATCGGGAATGTGCTGGAAGAAGATGAGATATGGTCGTGCACAACATGTGGGGCTTGTGAAGAAGAGTGCCCGCTTATGATAGAATATATCGACAAGATAGTTGACGTAAGAAGAAGTATGGTTGATGAGGGGATGGTCCCGCAATCGCTACAAAAACCTTTACAAGCACTGGCAAAGCGGGGCAATCCTTACGGCAAAACGGAGAGGAAACGTGCTGACTGGACAAAGGATCTGCCGGAAGAATCAAAGATAAAAATTTTCAAAAAGAAAGAGACTGCAGATACACTCTTTTTTGTAGACAGTATTACATCATATGATGACAGGATACAGGAGATCGGCAAAGCTACGGCGCGGGTCCTCAGTGCCGCAAAAATAGATTATGGAATTTTGGGGCCGGATGAAAAGGATAGCGGTCATGAGGTTAGAAGATTCGGCGAAGAGATGCTCTTTATCGAATTAAAAAACCAAAATACAGACGCGATTCTTAACTCGGGAGTTAGTAGAATCGTCACTGCAGATCCCCATGCTTTTAACGCATTGAAAAACGACTACGATAAAATTCCACCTGTTGAACATATATGCCGGGTAATAGAAAGAAGTATAAATTCAGGAAAAATAAGATTAGGGAATATTCCTGAATATGAGGACGCAATTTTTACTTACCATGATCCATGCTATCTTGGACGACACAATGGAATCTATGACAGCCCCAGAAATATTATTGATGCCGTTCCAGGCGTAAAAAAGGTTGAGATGAAAACCAATTGCAGGGATCGTTCCTTCTGTTGCGGTGGTGGAGGCTTGATGCTTTTCTACGAACCCATAGAGGAAAAAAGGATGGGCCGGTTGAGAGTTGAAATGGCCGACAGCGCAGGTGCAAACGTGATCGTTACAGCCTGTCCATTCTGTATGGTTAATATTGAAGATGCAATTAAAACAAGCGGTCTGGAAGGTAAAATGGAAGTCATCGATCTCGTTGAACTGGTTGATAAACACATGGTGATTGATGATTGAATATTGAATATTGATGAATTCGACTCTTTACCAATTCATCAAGCTTTATAATATTATAGTGTTTGTTAAAATAACATTTCGCTTCAAATTGTACCCACGATTAGCTCGGAAGTTCAGACGCTGGTCAATCGGAACATATTTATGACAACCGGTATAAACAACTAATAACTAATAACTAATAACAACTCGGGAGGTCAACATGGAGATTTTGGTATGTATCAAACGGGTCCCCGATACTGCGGAAAATGAGATCGAAGTTAAAAGCGATGGAACCGATATTGAAAGAGACGATCTTGTATATTCGGTAAACGAATGGGATAATTACGCGGTTGAAGAGGCTATCCAAATTTGCGACAAGGTCGGCGGCTCAGTTACCGTCATGACTGTCGGCGATGAGGAAGCAGAAGAAGTGGTAAGAAGGGAAATGGCCATGGGTGCAGATAAGGGTATCCATCTTTCGGATGAAGCATTCAAAGGTTCTGACGGCAAAGGGATTGCCGATATTTTAAAAGCCGGAATTGAAAAGGGAAATTATGATCTGATTCTAACAGGAGCCCAGTCGGATACAGGCGCAGGCCAGGTAGGAGGCATGCTTGCCGCAATGTTAGATATGCCTTATGCATCGCTTGTAAACAGCCTTGAAGTTATTGATGATAAAAAACTAAAAATAGGCCGTGAAATCGAGGGCGGAAATCTGGAAATGAATGAAATTGATCTTCCTTGTGTTCTTTCAATTCAGACAGGCATCAATGAACCTCGATATGTCGGAATTAGAGGAATCAGAAAAGCGGCATCATTAGAGATCCCGGTTCACGGCGCAGGAGATCTCGGCATTTCTTCTGAATCGATTGGCGAATCCGGAGCAAAAGTAAAACTGGCAGACTACTTCGTGCCGGAACTTGGTGAAGGGGCCGAAATATTGGAAGGAAGCTCGGATGAGATAATAGAGAAACTTATTGAACTCTTAAAAGCCAAGGGAGGGATGAAATAATGGGTCAACAGATTTTTACATATATCATACACAAAAACGGGGTTGCCGATGACTCAGCTTTGGAGCTGGTTTCAGCAGCCAAAAAAATAGATGCAAATACTTCAATTACAGCTGTTGTTATTGGATCGGGAGATCATCTTGACACAGTCTGCAATGAAATGGTGTCTTCTTATGAAGAAGTATGGAAGATCGATAACGATGCACTCTCCTATCCAAACGCCGAAGTTATTCGAGGCTTGCTTGTCGATATTTTGCCGAAGGATGCAATCTTTCTTGTTACTCATAATACATTTGGGATGGATCTTTCTCCGGGTCTCTCCATAAAGCTTGGTGTGCCGTTTATTTCAGATGTTGTTGATTTTGAAAGTATTGAGAATGGAAACCTCAAGGCCGTTCGTCAGGAATACAGTGGAATGGCCAGCACACATATACTTTGTGATATTTCAAATGGTATGGTAATAAATGTTCGCCCGGGAGTTTTCCAGCCGGATGAAAGTAAGTCGGTAAGCGGACAGGTTGTTGACAAATCTGCCGAGGCAATAAAGGGCGATCTTCCTGGAGGGGGTCGTCGTTTTTTGGAGATTGTAGAAGCTGAAGTTGGTGATGTAGATATTACAAAGTCTGAGGTCCTAGTCTCTGTGGGTCGCGGAATCGAAGATGAAGACAACATTGAAATTGTACATGATCTTGCGGAATCCATGGGAGCGGATGTTTCATGTTCCAGACCTATCGTAGATGCAAAATGGCTGGAGAAAGCCCGTCAGGTTGGGACTTCAGGCCAGACGGTAAAACCGAAAGTTTATATGGCTTTAGGGATAAGCGGATCATTCCAGCATTTAGGAGGTCTTAAGGGCGCCCCCTTTATAGTGGCGATAAACAAAAACCAAAAGGCTCCCATTTTCCAGGTGGCAGACGTGGGTGTTGTGGAAAATATACTCGATTTCATCCCTGAACTTACTGATAAGATCAATGAAATGAAAGGTTAAAATGTTGTGGGGTTAAGTCTGCTCTTGACTCTTACAAAATTGTGCCAAGGGTCAAGAGCAGGCCTGACCCTTTCGAACTGAACACGCACTCTCTTACTCTTTATTTAAAAATTCCTCAAGTTTTTCAATAGATAATTTATTCAAATACTTACTAACATATTCTTTTGTATGAGGAATTGAGCAATCAGAACAATCCCAAATTCTTCCTGTCGGATGTGCCATATGATAAAACCATTTCCCAATACCATCAATTTTGCATCCTCCTTCTATATGTTCTAGATCGTACTGATATTCAGGGCACAAACAAAAAAGACAAATTAATTCTTCGTCACTTAAATCATGACATTTTGTCCCATTATAGCATGGGCAAGAATCCTCATTTTCTTTTTTCCTTTTTTTAAAAGTATATTGCTCAATAATCTTTCTGATTAAATCATTTTTTTTCATTAGTTAAATCCTTAAATTAAAGGTTATAATTAAA